>JAMCWS010000211.1:0-2898 GCA_023480605.1 bacterium | reverse complement strand
CCAGCCGCTTGGTCAGTTCGGCCTTGAGGTGTGTGAGGATCAGGTGGCTCAGCCCCTCGGCGAACTTGAGGACGACGTTGCCGACGAAGCCGTCGCAGACGACCACGTCGACGCGGCCCGAAAACATGTCGCCCCCCTCGACGTTGCCGATGAAGTTGAGGTCGCTCTCGATGAGCATTTTGTGGGTTGAAAGGGCCACGTCGTTGCCCTTGCCGTCCTCCGAGCCGATGTTGAGCAGCCCGACGCGCGGGGTGCGCCGGCCGAAAATTTCGCGGCAATAAATCGAGCCCATCACCGAGAAATCGAACAGGTGATGGGCGCGGCAGTCGACGTTGGCGCCGACGTCGAGCAGAATGACGGGGTGCTGGGGCACCGGGATGACGGCCGCCAGCGCCGGGCGCGAAACTCCCGGCAGCGAGCGCCACTTGAGCACCGTCATGGCCAGCGTGGACCCGGTGTTGCCGGCCGAGACGATGGCGTCGGCCTCGCCGCGCTTGACCAGATCGGCGGCAACGGCCAGCGAGGAGGTTTTCTTCTTGAGCGACAGCTTGGGCGCCTCGTCCATGCCGACGACCGTGTCGGCGTGGACGATCGACAGGCGGGGGTGCAGGGCCTGCTCGCGGTTGAGGATGTTCTCGAGCACCTCGGCGTCACCCACAAGGATGACGTGGTGGCGGGTTTCCTCGACCGCCTGAATCGCCCCCTGAACGAGGGGTTCGGGCCCGAAATCACCGGCCATGGCGTCCAAGGCAATACGCATTGGCGGCTCCGGCGGTGGTCAGGATCAGGCGTTGACGATCGTGCGATAAGGACGGTCGCCGTAGTAACCACAGGCCGGGCAAATCCGGTGGGCCAACTTGGGCGCGCCGCAATGGCCGCACTTCGAAATAACCCGGGCCTTGATGAGCTTATGGGTGCGGCTGCGGTCGCGCCGCCCTTTGCCGTGGCGTCTGCGGGGAACCGGCATGGTCGTTATCTCCCTCGGTCCGGCCGCGGGCGGCCGGCGGTGTGGCTTTGAACGAAACGGGCGCGGCGGACAACAGGCCTTCCCCTCTTTTCACGCCGCAACGTCGAACCATCCTATCCTAGAAATCCCCGGCAATTTGTCAATCTTTATGTCTATGCCGAACGCAAACGCGATGCTTCATTGTATATAAAGCATACCAAATAACAGGGCTCGAAGACACCAGGAAATCAAATGAATAACATGCGCCGAAACCCAATGCCATGCGTCAGCCGGTCTCGAGGATCCACGCGTGTCGAGACGATTGCAAACATTTGATATGAAACAATTTAAGATCTCTGCGCCCGGGTGATCCGGACATTCGGCGGGATGGCTGATTGGTCACGGAATGGTGGGGCGTGGCTTTCTTGGATTGACATATATTGCGATATGACCGATCGTCGGCAGGACCGGCGGCGCCAGTTGCGATCCGCGGCGCACATCTCCCCGCCCCGAATCCATTCCCGCCGATGGAGCGCGCCCATGCCCGGACTCTCATATGACGGCAAAGCGTTGGCCGACGCCTACACCGAACCGGCCCGCCGCGTCCCGATCCGCGGCCGCTACGACGTCATCGTCGCCGGCGGCGGGCTGGGCGGCGTCAGCGCGGCCATGGCCGCCGCCCGCGCCGGCGCTCGGGTCCTGCTGATCGAACGGAACGGCTATCCCGGCGGCGTGGCCATCGCCGGCATGTGCTGCTCGGTCTTCAATGCCTTTTATACCCGCGGCCACGAACTGATCGTGCGCGGCAACGCCCTGGAAATCACCGACGCCTTCGCGGCGACCGGCCCCGGCCCGGCCTGGCGCCGTCACAAGGGCCACATCATCTACGACTTCGAGTGCGCCAAGCTGGCGCTGGGCGAGAAGCTCGAGGAGGCCGGCGCCGGCTACCTGTTCGACACGATGGTGGCCGGCGTGATCAAAAAGGGCAAGTCCGTCAAGGGCGTGCTGATTGAAAGCAAGTCGGGCCGCGAGGCCGTGCTGGCTCCGGTCGTGGTCGACGCCACCGGCGACGCCGACGTGGCGCGGCTGGCCGGCGTACCGCTGCACTGCAAGCCGCGCGGCGCCTTCAATAAGGTCAGTTATTGTTTCCGCATCGGCAACGTGGACGTCGACCGTTTCGTCCAATACTTCGTCGAGCACCCCGATCAATATCCCGGCGCGATGGATGTGGACTGGGATTTCGATGCCGCCGCGCGCCAATATGCCGAAACCGGCACGTTTCTTTTCCCGCACGGCGGCGGCATCCAGATGGAGATCATCCGCCGCGGGATCGAGCGCGGCGAATTCCCCGCCCGGGTCGGCGTCCATACCGACATCGACGCCTGCCAGATGCATGCCCTGCGCGAGCCGGGCGTCGTGCACATTATCACCGGATTCTGCGACGTGGGCTTTGCCGCGCCCGGCGAACCCGACGTGGCCGATATCACCCGCGCCATGGTCGATGGCCGCCGCATGGCCCATGCCGTCACCGAATTCTTCCATCGGCACGTGCCCGGATTCGAGCGGGCCTGCGTGACGGCCACCGCCGACGACCTGGGGATTCGGATCGGCCGCTGGCTGGACGCCGAATTCGTGTTCGAGCCGGGGATGAAGGCCGATGGGGCGCGTTTCACCGACGCCATCGGCCGCGGCGTGTGCGAAAAGGTGGTCGTCCGCCACCCCGGCGCCCGCGCCTTCGGCGTCCAAATCCACACCGACGACACCTACGACATCTCATACCGGTGCCTGCTGCCCCGCCGGGTCGAAGGGATCGTGATGGGCGCGGGGCGCAGCGTCAGCGCCCGCAATCCGTCCCTGTTGCGCACGATGGTGATGACGATGGTGGTCGGCCAGGGGGCCGGCGTCGCGGCGGCCGTCGCCGCCGGCGCCGGGGTTCGCTTGCGCGAGGTCAA
>JAMCWS010000365.1:1930-7218 GCA_023480605.1 bacterium | reverse complement strand
CAGCCGGAGAGGTCGCCCGGGTCGCCAGGATGCCATTTGCCACGTGGGGCCGGCTTCCGGCCGTGTGCGAACAGCGTCATCTCGGTGGTCGAGGTCGTCGTCACTGACGCCCTGCGGGCTGTTGATGTTCTGGAGGATGCCCGAGCGGCTGCGATCCCTGGCCGGCCACAGGGACGCGTTGAGCCGGTGGGACCACTGGCCGCTGACCAGCGAGGCACGCGTGGGCGAGTAGTAAGGAACCGGCACGATGGCGTTCTCGAAGAAAACTCCCTCGCGCGCCAGGCGGTCCAGATTGGGGGTGTGGGCCGCGGGGTTGCCCGAGGCTCCGAGCGCGCGAAAATCCGGACGGGCTTCCCGAACTCGCCTGCCGGCGGCGTCAACACCGGCCGGCGGGCCGTGGCCCAGTCGAGCAGATCCACGCCGACAAATTGCCCGTTGGGGGCATCGGAGTCGTAGAACGTATCGAGTTTGCCGTCGATGGCGCGCGCCCAGTTGGGCGCCCAGCCCCGCATGCCCGATGTGCCGAAGCCCTGTCCCTTGAGCAGGCGGTCGCCGTCATAGAACACGAGTTCGGCGATGTTGCAGTGGGAGCCCTTGGGGCCTTCGTAGCGGACCCAGCGATAAGGCTGCGAGTTATCCAGGCGCAACTCGCTCCACTGGCCGACCGGCGGAACGGACTTGATCTCGGCCAACACGACAAAGCCGGTGCGCGGCGATTCGTTGGAGCCGGTGAACCGCCCGCCCAGCATCGTCTGCTCGCGGCCGGGGGCGGGATGGAAACGCACGCGATTGATGACGGCGAACTCGTGGCGCGGCCCTCGAGCGGCCACGGCGGCAGCCTGTGCGTTTTCTGCTCGTGGTGTCATCCTTCATTCGGATCCGGCGCCACGGCCGACGCCGGCCCATACCAGGAGGAGCGTGGCGGCAATGAGAAAAAGCCGTTTGCGGGCCCCGGGGGATGAGGGCCCTAATCGTCTGGCGCCATGTCGCCCCTGATTGGCTTTGATTGTAATCATAACCAGGTCCATTACGGTGAAATGTCGTCTTGAAATGACGAATACTGATATCAAGTCATCGCCCGTTTTGCCAGCGGTTTGACGCGGGACTTGATGGGCAAACTGGGGATCGCTCCTGCTCGGATTGGCTTCTCGCGCTAAACCTCTTGCCCTGGGTCATGTACGATGGGACGATGTATGCGGTAAACAGAAGGATCAGTCGTTTCGGTGGACAGAACGTGAATCGCGGGTGGCAGCGCGTCTCGGCGACTGAATCGTCGGCATTTCCGAACTCGGGGCTAACGCACGCCAGACGCCGGCTCTTTGAAGCGACAACAAAGGGGGGGCGCTATGGATAGGGCAAGATACTCGCGACGGGATTTACTGCGCGGTATGGCGCGGTCCGTCGTGGCCTCTGCGATTTTCGGCGGTATGGCGTTCCGGCGTGCTCGGGCCAGCAGCACGCGGTCGATCGTCTTCCAGATCGACCAATGTCCCGCGCACGACGGGGAGTTGCGTCACGTTGGCGTGGACTCAATGTTGGACTTGCTGGCGAAGAACGGCATCCCGATCTACCAGTCTCCGACAAGCGGCCCTTGGCGCGGCCCTTCGGGGCTTATTGCGCGCGACGACGTGGTGCTGATCAAGGTCAACTGTCAGTGGCGCTGCCGCGGCGCCACCAACACCGACGTGTTGCGCGGCTTGATATACCGCATTCTCCTCCACCCCGACGGATTCACGGGTGAAGTTGTGATAATGGAGAATGGCCAGGGGCGCGGAGCGTTCGATGGAATCAGCCCCAGCCCAAACAGCTACGGCGGCTTCCCGGAACTGACGGGCGTGGTGCGCGTGAACTCCGAGGATGAGACGCTGACGATCAACGAAATTGTCCAAACCGTCTTCGCGGGCCAACCGGTCTGCGCGGTGCTGATGGACGGCTTCCGCAACATTTGGCTGTCAGCTTCCGATCACGTCCAGAACGGCTACCGCAAAACGGGAACGGGCGCGTTGGTTTCCTACCCCTGTTTCACCACGGCGCGGGGCAATCGCATCGAACTCAAGGAGGGACGCTGGACGGGCACGGACTACGCCCAGAACGTCAAGCTCATTAACATCCCAGTACTCAAGGACCATGGCGGATCGGGCATGACGGGCGTCCTCAAGCACACCTACGGCATTCTGTCGATGAGTGACGGCACGACCGCCAACCGGCATTACGCGGACATCGGTTCGCAGGTGGGCAAGATGTGGACTCAGGTGCGGATCCCCGATCTGAATCTACTCGACTGCATCTGGGTGAGCCACGAAGCCCTGGGGGGCTATCCCGTGGACGCCACACGACGCTGCAACATCCTGCTGGCCGGCGTGGATCCCGTCGCGATGGATTATTATGCGAGCAAGCACATCCTGCTGCCGCTTGGGGGCACGCACGGCAGTTGGCACGATCCGGACCAGTATGCCGGCCTGGTGGACAAGCTCGACGGTGCGATGACCCAAATCAACAGCGCCGGCGGCATCGCCGGCTCGCCGGTACGCATGGGAGACGCCAATATTGAAGTAATCGCGCGGTCGGCGGTGCCAACGACTTCGAATCGTCTCTGGACTCATTACTGACGCAGCCGGTAGTTTATGGGCGTCGCCGCCAGGGCCAGGATGCGGCGCTTGAGCGCCAGGATCGGCGCGCTCTGGCCCTCGATGTATGGGAAGTGGGTTTCCTGAAAGTGGCGCACCGAGGCCTGGTCGCGCGAGGCGAGGCGGCCAAGGGTGAAGACCCTCCCGCCCAAGGCCGCGAGCGTCTCGATCGCCTCGGCCAGTGGCGCGGGGTCCTCCATCATCTTCATGAAGTAGAGGTTGATCTTGTAGCGCAGAAAGTCCTGCAGGTCGGGCTGGGCGGGATCGAGCGCCGCGCCGGATGCGGCGAAAACCTGCCCCACCGCCTCGCCCAGCGTCGCAGCGCAGCACAGCTTCACGCGGTCGACTCAGGTGCAGGCCTTCACGACGGCCGCCGAGTCGCGCCGGGCCAGCCAGAGGACGCGCACGCGGGCGGGCTCCTGCAGGTCGGTCAGGCAGACGGTCACCGCCGCGCCCGGCCGCCCCTCCGCCCACTGCTCCAGCCGCTCGCGGATGGCCGAAAAGCTGGGCGCACTTGACAGCGGCATCACGAATGAACACCTTGAAGCAAGTGTCAATGCGGTAGTTGATGAATTGGCGGCGGATCCTTCGATCCGGCATTATTTATTTTTTCTTACCCGTCGCTCACGGCTTGGTCGACGGCCCTCGTCATCCCCGGCCTGGCGCGCCGTTATGCCCGGGGGGAACTCAACATAGGCTTCTTCATCGAACTCGTGGCCGCCATCGCCGGCGCCAGGACGGTGAAAGTGGCCGTCATCCTCACGGTGCTATCGATCCCCGGTTAGAAAATCATTGCCGGCGCGCTCCTCTTCTTGAAGCTTGCCAAAGGGATTCAGTCTGGGTTTCGGGTATGAAATCGCTGGAAAAAACAGCTTCGATTGCCCATGATGTTTGACCGACGGGTAAGAAAAAATCATAAACGGACCAGCGTGCCATGAAATTGATTTACGAAACCTGCCAGCCACGGCCAGACGTTAAAGCCGGTGCGACGAAAGACGAGGCCTTTGCGGCCGATCTTGCCCAGGTGGTGAACGGATCGGCGCCCGTGGAATATCGGAACCCGGTCGTTTTCTTCGATCACACCTACCCGACGCGCGGCATGAAGCTGTTGCTCAAGGCGGTCTGCCAGCGTATATCGGGTCGCGGGGGCGAAGTCGCCTCGATCATCCGCCTTCACACCCAATATGGCGGCGGCAAGACCCACGGCCTTATCGCCCTGGTTCACGCCATCCATGGAATGCACGGCGTGGCCAATATCAAGGAATTCATCGACCCCGCACTGCTCCCCAAGGGCAAGGTACGCTTGGCCGCCCTGGACGGCGAAAACACCGACCCGGCCAACGGCCTGACGCTCGAAGGAAACCTTCGCGCACATAGCATCTGGGGCGAGTTGGCCTACCGGCTGGCCGGCGCCGAAGGCTTCGAACGCGTCCGCGAGAGCGACCGGATCCACACGGCCCCCGGCGCGGAGACGATCCGCGAACTTTTCGGTGGCGAACCGACCCTCATCATGCTCGATGAAGTTTCGGTCTATTTGCGCAAGGTCGAACGCGCCTTCCCCGGCGCCAGCGACCAGTTCACCGCTTTCATTCATGCCCTTTTCAAGGCCGTTGTCTCTTCGCCCAACGTCGCCTTGGTCTACACGCTGGCAATCGGGAAAGATGAATCGTCCAAGGACGCGTACAAAGCCGAGCACGAGCGCGCCCTGCTTTCTCTTGGAGAAGCCGAACGGGTGGCCGCGCGCAGCGCCACGCAACTCAATCCCACCGAGGAAGACGAGACCGCCGACGTGCTGCGCCGCCGCCTGTTCGAGAAAGTGGACCTGACGGCGGCCGACCCGGTCATCAAGGCCTACCAGGATCAGTGGAAGGCGAATCGCGAGAGCATGCCCGACTGCGCCTTCACGTCCGAAGTCAAAGAACAATTCCGCCGGGGATATCCGCTGCATCCCGAGGTGCTCAACGTCCTGACCCGCAAGACTTCCTCGCTCAGCACCTTCCAGCGCACCCGCGGGATGTTGCGCCTGTTGGCGCGAACCGTGCACGTTCTGTGGCGCGACAAACCCGCCGATGCCTGGGCCATCCATCCCCATCACATCGACCCCGGTTTCGGCTCTATCCGCGAAGAAATCACCGTGCGGCTGGGACAGGGCGATTACACCCCGGCGCTCAAGGCCGACGTGGCGGCCGTGCCGGGCGACGAGCCGGCCCTCGCCTGCCTCCTCGACCAGAAGTATGGCCCCGGCGAATTGCCGATCCACCAATACATCGCCCGCACGATTTTCCTCAACACGCTGGCCTACGGCGACGATCTTAAGGGACTCAACGCCGATCAACTCAACTTTTCGGTCGGCTCGCCGCGCCTGGAGCCGAGTTTCATCGACCAGGCCCGCCGCCGCTTCATCACCGAATCTCTCTACATGGACGACCGGCCAGGCGCCCCGATGCGCTTTATGGTCGAGCCCAACCTTACCCAGGTGATCCGCAAGAAGATGGAGGATGTCGGGGGCGCTGAGATCCGGGCCGATCTCAACGAACGAATTCGCCGCCTGTTCGGTGCTCCGGGCGGGGCGTTCAACATGATCCCCTTCCCGGCGGGGGCCTACGAGGTGCCCGACGACACCGGCGACAATCGTCCCTACCTGGCCGTCAGGTCCACTTT
>JAMCWS010000365.1:0-1920 GCA_023480605.1 bacterium | reverse complement strand
ATAGGCACAAGGGCAACGAGCAGAGACTGCGCGAGTATCGCAACAATTTAGTCTTCATCGTTGCCAACGAGCGCCTGCGCGAGAACATGAAAGACAAGGTCTGCCGGCGCCTCGCGCTCGCGGAGATCTGCAAAAGCGAAAATATTAAAAATCTGGCCGAGCACCAGCAACGCATCGTCAAAGAGGAATTCGAAAAGTCTTCGCTGGAAATCGCCGAGGCGATCCTGCATTGCTATCGCCACCTCTTTTACCCCTCGCACATGCCGATGGCCGGCGCGACGGAACTGATCGCCCACACCGTCATCGAAGTGGCCAACGCCAGCGACTCGCCCGGCAACGGCCAGCAACACGTGGCCCGCATCCTGCGCGAGCAGAAAAAGCTCCTCGCCGAGGGCGACCAGCCCGACGGGCCCGCTTTCGTCCGCGACAATACTCAGTTGAAGATCGGGGGCGAGATCACCACGTTAGATTTGCGCAACGAATTCCGCAAGAACCCCAAGCTTTCGATCCTGCTCTCCGGCAGTTCCCTCATCGCCTGCATCCGCCAGGGGATCGAAACGGGCGTTTTCATTTACCGCGAAGACAACCAGGTCTGGAGCAAGGGCGATCCGGCGCCATCGATCCAAATATCCGAAAATTGCTTCGTCCACACACTGGCCGACGCGCGCCACAAGCGCCTTTGGCCCCGGCCCGAGCCGCTGCGGGTCGCCTTCACGGCTTCGCCATCCCGTATTCAGCCCGGGCAAGCCGTCGAACTGACCATCACCGTCGAAGGCGGCATCGGCCCCTATGCCTACGCGTGCAGCGAGCCGTCCCTGAGCCTGCCGCCGACCGAGCAGACGGTCCTCGCCGCCACGCTCACCCCCGCCGAATCGGCCAGCTACCAGGTCGAAGTGACCGACAGCCGCGGCCAGCGCGCCGCCGCCACCGTGGCCGTCGTCGTGGGTGGCAAGGAAGCCCCGCCGCCCCCGCCTCCACCTCCCCCCCCGCCTCCGACGCCGCCCCCGGCGGAACTGACGGCCGAAGGGCCGCTGGCCCAGGCCCTCGTCGAGCTTTGGGAGAAGGTCCGCAAGGTCGGCCACAAGCGCATTCACCGGCTCGTCGTCAAGTTCTACGAGGCGCCGGCCACTTGGAAGGTCCACCAGGCCATGGCCACGTTGCGCGGCGCCCGGGTCGCCGTCCGGTTCGAAGCCGGCATCACCGGCGACGGCATCGAGGAATTCGATTTCTCCTTCAAGGGAACGCTGGCCAAGGCCAACGCCGTCAAGGCCTTCCTTGACCCCCAGATCCGCGCCGGCAATGATCACACCTTCGAGGCGACCTACACGATCGACCTCGAAGGCGGGCTGCCCACCACCGGCGAGGCGCCCGAGAAGCTTGCCAAGGACCTGACCCGCTACGGGGCGGGCGAGGCCTACGTCGAGGCGCACGCCGCCCCCGGCGGCGCCGCCGCCGCGCCGGAGGAGGAAGCATGAGCCCGCGCGCCCCCACCCCCAAACAGGCGGCTTCCGTCGCAGTCTCCCACGCCCATCCCCTGTATGAGTTGCGCCTCAAGGCCCGCACGCGCACCGACTGGCGCCTGGAGATCTGGCAGTTGCCCTCGCCGGCCACCCCGCGCCTGCGCGTCCCCGAACGGGTCGCGACGATCAAGGGCAAACCCCTGCGCCTGGTCGAGGCCGGCGTGCTGAAGCGCCTGTCCCGGGCCGGCATCAGTTGGAGCGCGATCACGCCGGGCAAGGAACGCGCTTGGCCGCTTGAGGAAGACACGGCTCTCACGCTGGGCCTGCTTTTCCGCGTGCTGGCGCCGATGGGCCACATCGACCGCATCCGCCAGGTGGCCGAGGGGGTCGGCGCCATGAACCGCGAGGAGGCCGGCTATTGGCTCGGCATGGCCATGCATCGCAAGTTCCCCCGCCGCGT
>JAMCWS010000343.1 GCA_023480605.1 bacterium | reverse complement strand
GGGCGCATGACCCTTTGATGATCCCGACCGCGGCCGATGCCTACCCGACGTGGACAATCGAGCATTTCCGCGCCGTCATCGCCCAGGCCCGGCCGGGGCAGGCGATCATTTTGCAGTTCCACGGCGTGCCCGATCCCGTCCATCCTTGGGTTCACACCCCGCCCGAGCTCTTCCGCCAGTGCATGAACGAACTCAAGAAGGGAGGCTTCCACGTCCTTGCCTTGCGCGACCTGGAACCTTACATCGACCGCGCCGCGCCGCCCGACGATCCCATGGCCCGCGCGCGCTATCCCGAGCCATAATGGCTGCTTTATTCGTTATCGTTATCGTAATCGAAATCACAAACGAATCCCCGGCCGCCCGCGTCGTCCGGGCGGGTCATTATCGTTGCGCCGCCGGCGCGATTGGGGCCATAATTAAACTAAAGCAACGGTAAAGGGGGTGAAAACAATGGCTTTGCCGGAAGTTATTGAGACCTACCTCCGCCGCCATCACATCGACGCGCACGAGCACACGCATCCCGCCACCTACACCGCGCACCAGCTTGCCGAAGTCGAGCACAAACCCGAGACCAGCGTGGTCAAGACCGTGTTCTTCTACTGCGACGACCAACTGATCATGGGCGTGCTGCCGGTCAACCGCAACCTGAACCTGCACAAGGCCAAAGTCCTGACCCATTCCGAGAAGGTCCGCCTGGCGACGGAACGCGAAATCGAAAAGCGAATCGACGCGCTGCAATTGGGAGCGATCCCGCCCTTCGGATCGCTGTTCGGCATACCGGTGATGCTGGACGAATCGCTTAAGAACGCCAGGTCGATCACCATGCCCGGGGGGCGCACCACGGAGGCGATCGAAGTGCGCATGCAGGACTTCCTGCGCGAGGAAGCGCCGCAGGTCCTGGCGCTGACCAAGCGGCCGATTCATTACAAGCCGCGCCACGAAACCCGGCGGACCGATTTCTTCTGATCGGCCACGGCGCGTTTGTGGAACGCGCAAGCACGAATCGATCGCGGAGCCGGTCGCGCCGTGCGGCGCACAGGATGAGGGGCGTGGTGCGGCACGCGCCGGCCGTCGCAAATGCGCCGCCGGCCGATCAGCCGCGGAAGACCACCGAACGATCGGGGCCGGGTTTGGTCTGCGCCCAACTCGTCCAACCGAGCATGGCCGCGCCGGCGCCGAGTCCCATTTGGAGGGGCGGAATTTCCTCCCCGCGGATGACGATTTCGACGTCGAATTCCAACTCGTCGACAAGGTATAGGCGCACCAGTTCGCGCAGGCGCGCCATCAGGGTTCCCGTGGGCAGGAAGCCCTGGAAATCCCGAAAGCCCATCGGGCCGACGCGCACCCTGAATTTGCCCGTGCGGTCATAAACGTTCGCGCCGACGATCATATCGCCCCCCAGGGTGCAGAAGGCTCCGCCCAATTTGTTGCGGTCCTCGACCCGCAGCCATCGTCCCATGCATTGCTCGATCCGGACGGAAAAATTTGCGAGATAATCCCGTATCAGTCCTTCGAGGCCGGACGCGCTGCGCGGCTGATGCGTCAGGAGGCCGGCGTAGCGGATCATATGGTCGGCCGGGATGGGCCGCTGCCCGCGCATGCCGGCCGTCCCCCGGCCGATAAGCGACAGCATGTATTGTGAAAACGTGTCCGCGCCGCCGGTGCGGTAAAGCAGGTGGTAGCGGTATTTACTCAGGCAACGGTAGAAAAGCGAAAACAGGCGGTGGTGGAAAAGGTCGAAAAACGCCCGAACCCGCTCGCGGTCCTCGGGGTCTTCCTCCTCCTGCGGCCGGACGAGAATGTCGGTGTAGACCGCCGGCAGCGGCGAGGCGGGGCCGTAAAGCCCCATGAAGGTGATGCCGACGAGATAGCGTCTCGGCGGGGTGAGCCAGGGATTGTCCTCGCAGCGGATTTCGTAAAGATCGCTGGGCGGGAAGCTGAACGATGCCAGGGCGCGCAGACGAATCGCCTCGTGGCGGGGCAAACTCGCTTGACCGAGCGGTTCGCCGCCGGCGAATTGTTCGAGCAGGCGCAGGGCCTGGTAGAACGTGAATCGGGTCGGGTTGTCCAACAATTTCGCCACGATGGGCGGCAGACTGGCGTCGCGAGGGGTGTTGGGAGTGTTCGCGGTCATTCGGAGAGCCGGCCTGAAGCCACCCTTTGAACTTTACAGCACGATCTGCCGTCCCAGCCGGCGGGGCCACTGGTACACTTCGCCCCGGCGAATGCCCCGCACGGTGAGTTGGGTGAAGGAATTCAGGCTGGCATAAAGCGCGAAGAACTCGCTGAGCACGTCGGCCAGCAAATACATGTCGCCCTCGCCGGCGTAGTGGTCTTCGTCCATCGTGATCAGGATCGACCGGCCGCGAATCGGCGCGCCGTGGTAGATCCATTCGCTCGGCCGCATCTCGACCGAACGGACGCCCGAAAGGCGCTGCTCGTTCTCCCGCGCCGCCTGCTGGTCGTAATACGCCTGAAGGTTGTAAAGTTCCAGGATGCCGCGCAGCGCCTCGACGCTGATGAGCGAGACGAAATTGAGCGAGAGGTGCGAGATGAGCCGCCAGTGCAATCCGCCGTCGAGCGGCGGGTGAACGGAACTGATCGGCTTGTATATGTTGCGGAATTGGGCGAACTCGGGCGAATCGGCCGTCGGCACACGAACGTCGCCGACGTTGAGCCGCTCGGGCAGATGGCGATTCGTGCACGTGAGGGCCACCGAGATGGTTTCGGCCAGCGGCACGGCCACCGACTGATCGGGGGCGACGAACGACAACCAGGTGTCGGTGCCGTGACCGACCGTCGCCATGCGTTGGATGGCCAACTGATAGGCTTCGATCTCTTCGTCTTCCTCGCGCGGCCGCGGCATGTTGCGCACGCGCGTCTGGTGATAACCCCGCCCCTTGCGCTCGCCGTCGGCGTGATGCGTGAAGGCGAAAAACGGCTCGTAGATGATGCGCTCGGCGCTGCCGGGAATGAACCCCGCCACCTCCTCGATCGAATATATCTCGTAATGGTCGAGGTTTTCGCCCGCCGGGCGGACGCGATACTCGGTGCGCGTCTGATCGACCCGGATCGGGTCGGCCTCGTGCGCGAACAGGTTGACGGCCGGCGTGCAGTGCAGGAGAAAATTACCCGCCGTCACCGGCAGGCTGGTCTGCCCCGGCCGGTCGAACTCGAACAAGATCTCGAAAGTGTCCTCGGCGCCCAGGTCGGCCAGCGGCGCCAGCCCCTCGACATCGACGAAAAGGAATTTTTCCGGCAGGGCGAAATACTCCTGCAGCAGCCGGTAGCCGGGGAAGGCGTGGTCGGGGTAGGGGAGAATCGCCTCTCCGGGGGCGAAGCCCACCGGCTTGATGCATGAAGGGTGCAACTCGAACCGGCGCTGCGGCCGGCCGCCGACGATGGCCTGGACGATCACCCGGACGACGTGGCGGCGCAAGCGCAGAAACGCCTCGTAACTGATGTGCGGATCGCCATATATGTGCAGGCGAAGGCGCGTCAGGCCCAGCTTTTTCAAGTCGACGCCGTTGAGGGTGGATAATCGCAAACGCAGGCAATGGGCGGCCGACATCGGCGCTTCGATGGCCGCCTCGGTCAGGGTCAGCGGCGCCAACTCGACGTCGTAACAGGTGCGGAAGCGGCAGGCCGTGCCGTCAATGGGAGGTGAATCGAGCGACACGCCCCGCCCGATGGTCATCAGTCCGTCCACTTCGGGACCCGGCTGGAATTCCACGATCGTCATCGAGGGAACCGGCCGCAGATAATGCGGCCAAAGCAGGCCCAGCAGCGTGTGGGTCAGTTCGGGCAGTTCATCGTCGATCTTCTGGCGAATCTGGCCCGAAAGGAATGAGAATCCTTCCAACAGGCGCTCGACGTCGGGATCGGCCGAGCGATCCGACAGCAGATTGGCCATCTTGGGATTAGCTCGGGCGAACTCGGCCCCCATCTCGCGCAGAAAGGTTAGTTCATCCTGATAATACTTGTTGAACATCGCGTTGATCCGCCCGTGCGATTCGGTTCCTGGTTGTCGATTCCCCACTCCGGTCGAGCGTGGTTCGGGTACGATATATAATTGTCCGCCGGGCGGATATCAAGCTGAAGCTTGAACTCCCAGCAGGCGCGCTCCGGTTCGATGTGGATTTTACGCCCGAATGGATATCAAGCTGAAGCTTGAACTCCAAACGGATGTTTCGCGGACTCCGGCTTCCAGTCTTCCACTCCCGGTCTTACATGACCGAAATTTTTCCGTTGGCGTCCATGACCGTGGCGAACGACACCTGCTTGGGGATGTCATCGTTGCTGACCAGTTCGGCCGTCACCAGGAACCGCGGATTGAGGCGCGGCCCCTCGTCTTCCTCCAGGTGCACGACCACGTGGCGGAGGCGCGGTTCGTATTTCTGGATGGTCGATCGAATGGCCGATTCGAAGGCCGCCTGCATCTCGTTTTTCGAGCCCAGCGATTCGTTGAAATCGGGCATGCCGTAGTCGGGCAGTGTCAGGCAGCATCCCTGGCGCGAGTTGAGCAGGCGAATCAGATGCCGGACGACCGAGTCGGCCAGGTGGTCTTTGCGCTCGCGCGCCGAGCGGCCGGGCCGCAGGTCGGGATACATCAGGCGTTCAATGAGTGTGCGTTCATTGGCCATGGTGCGTTCGGCGGGGCCGATTGTCCGGCGCGTTTATCTCTACGCGTGTACGATCCCGTCCCCGCCCGCGATCAGGACCGTTCACGCGACCATGCGCCCAGCCAGGGTTGATCCAATGGGTAATATCCACGGGAGCCGGGAACATCGGCGCCGATGTCCCGCCGCGAAGGTCGGTCGCATTCGCCCACCTAAAACACTGGCGGAGAGGCGACAAAGCCGCTCCGCCAGCAGATCGGGCAAAGGCCATATTGCATGCGTATAACGCGCGTCGCACTTATTTCGGCCGCGTCCAGTCGTCTTCGGCCTCGATGCCGTCGATCACCCACGTCCAACTGATGCGCCGGTAGGTGAACGAGACGTCTTCCATGTGCTTGAATTGTTCAAGCGCCGGATCGAGCGCCTCGGGATACCACGAGCGGATGTCCACGATGATCGCGTCGATCAGCTTGATCGTGAAGTAATGCTCCTCGGTGCCCTGGGGCGAAATCCGGTAGAACTTGAGCGACACGTCCGACATGCGCTCGCCCGCGCAAAGCGCCTGGAACAGCTTGGGTGACGCTTTGTCGAAGAACTTGGTGATCTTCATCGGGTGATGCACCCGTTTGCCGGTCGGCAGGCCGGTTTGAGGATCACGGGGGATGGCGACGTTGTGGTCGAGCGCCTGAATGAGCATCGAGGCCTCGCGCCCTTGAATGTCGCTGACTCCGTCCCCGCCGCCGATGGGTCCCTGGTTCATGCCGGTAACCCATAAGTGAGCTGGCATTGGCATGGCAGTATCTCCCTTCCACCTGTTCAAAATGTACAACTGATTGATCGGGCCCGCTGGGTCCCGGCATCATACCGTTGAAACGATTCCGGCTTCGGTTCACTCCCCTCGGGCAAAGCCGGCGCGCGCCGTCGCCCTTATTTTTTGTCCAATTTACCCACCAACGACAAGGTGAAGAAGGCGCCCATGTACTTGAAGTGGGGGCGCACTTTCATGTCGACCCGATACCAGCCGGGCTGACCCTCGACGTCCTCCACCGCGATCTGGGCCTGGCGCAGGGGCCGGCGCGCCCGGACCCCGGCCGACGGATTGTCCATGTCGGCCACATATTGCTTGATCCACTGATTAAGGTCCCTTTCCAGATCGACGCGCTCCTTGGCGCTGCCCAGGGCCTCGCGCTGGATGACCTTGATGTAATGGGCCAGGCGACTCATGACGAACATGTAAGGCAACTGCGTGCCCAGGCGGTAGTTGGTTTCCGCTTCCTTCCCTTCGGCGCTCTGGCCGAAATTTTTCGGCTTCTGGCAACTGTTGGCCGAGAAGAAGCAGGCGTTGTCGCTCCCTTTACGCATCGTCAGGGGGATGAAGCCCTCTTCGCTCAGCTCGAACTCCCGCCGTTCGCTGATCAGCACCTCGGTCGGGATCTTGGTCTGGATTTCACCCATCGCCTCGAACTGGTGCAACGGCAGGTCCTCGACCGCCCCACCCGCCTGCGGCCCGATGATGTTCGGGCACCAGCGATACTTGGCGAAGCTGTCGGTCAGGCGGGTGGCGAAAGCGAATGCCGTGTTGCCCCACAAGTATTGCTCGTGGTCGTCGTGCACCGCCTCCTCGTAATCGAAGGCCTTGATCGGGTTGGTGTCTTTGCCGTAAGGCAGGCGCAGCAGGAAACGCGGCAAGGTCAGGCCGACCGAGCGCGAATCCTCGCTTTCGCGGAAGGATTGCCACTTCGTGTATTGCGGTCCTTCGAGGATGGACTTGATATCCTTCATGTTGGGCAGTGTCGTCAGATCCTTGGAGCCGAAGAATGTCTTGCTGGCGGCGGCGATGAACGGCGCGTGCGCCATCGTCGCCACCGAAGCGCACTTCTGCAGCAGCGCGATGTCCTGCGGCCCCGCCCCGAATTCGTAGTTGGCGATCAAAGCGCCATAGGGCTTGCCGCCGAAGGTGCCGTACTCGGCCGTGTAGACGGTTCGGTAAAGACCGGTCTTCGTGATGTCGAGCTCGAGATCGAAATCGTTCTTCAAATCCTCTTTCGAGCAGTTGAGCATCTCGACTTTGATGTTCTCCCGGAAATTGGTCCGGTCGACGACCAGTCGCAATCCCCGCCAGGCCGACTCCAGTTGCTGGAATTTTTCATTGTGGAGCACCTGGTCGACTTGCTGGCTGAGGCGCCTGTCGATCATGCTGATCATCTCGTCGACGACCCGCTTGTCGACCTTCTGACCGGCGTATTTGGGGCCGAGGAGTTCCTTCATGAAGGCCTTCATCCCCCGGGCGGCCATCGTGTAGGCTTCGGTGTCGCCCGGTTGGATGCTGGTCTGTTCGAGGATTTCCGATATGAGCGAAGGAACTTCTTCGGTAACGGCTTCGGGGGTCTGCGGGGCCTGCTGGCCTTGAGGCGTATCGGGCATGGTTTGCGTTCTCCTGCGTGGTGTCGTTGACAGTCCGGTCGCGCCGGTTGGCCGCCGGCCGATCATGGTTAAGCGGCGCCGCCCCCGCCGTTCCCGCGCGGCGGCGCCGGCGGTCGCTTCGTCACTCGCCACCCAGACCCAGCTCGTTCAGGAGCTTCTGGCGGGCGGC
>JAMCWS010000025.1 GCA_023480605.1 bacterium | reverse complement strand
CCGGCTGCGGATCGAAATGGCCGAAGGGCGCAAGCGCATCGTGCGGCGGATGTGCGAGGCGGTCGGCCACCCCGTCCTGCGCCTGGAGCGCATCGCCCTGGGACCGCTGGAACTGAGCGACCTGCGCCGCGGACACACCCGCACGCTGCGGGCCGAGGAAGTCCGCCGGCTGCGCGGCTCGGTGGGTCTGGAGGTTCCTGAGCCGGCGCGCCGTTCGCGCGCGGGCGGCGAGGTTCGGCCCGCCGCGCGAACCGGCCGCGGCAAGCCCGTCCCCCGGCCGCGACGGCCGCATCGCCAGGGACGCCGGTGATTCGCTTGGCTTCGGCGCGGCATATCATTCATCCCCCCAAAAAAAGGCTATAGCCACAAAAGCTTACAACGTGGCGGAGCCGCAACCAAAACACCGGAAATCCCGTTTGGAGTTCAAGCTTCAGCTTGGTATTTGCCTCGCACAAGGCGCGAAGGCGCGAAGATGAAAGATCAATCGCATCGATCCTCCAGTAATACGTAAATACATAAAAATCAACTTATTCCATATGAAGCCCGTAAGGCCGTTCGGATGAGACTGGATTCGATCCCAGGGCTGGAATCACCTTGTATGACGTGTCATATCGTAGCCGAGTGAAATATTTTAGAGTTTACCGCGTCGCCTCGGCGCATTCGCCGTCCGGCGGGCGCGCCGATTCGGACAGAGACGATTCGATGACGCTCATCGACTCCCATGCCCCGTGGCGGAAGCGAGCGAGGAAACTCAGGGCCAGGACGATGACGAATATGCTCAGGAACGTCCAGGCCGCGTAAATGCCGCCGCCGCCCGGCCGGCAGGCCCACCAGGTTGGCAGGACCATCATGCCCATCCCCAGGCTGAGCGACAGGAACATGACGAACCGCGTGTCGCCCGCCCCCTTGAGCGCGAACGAAAACACGAGATTCATGCCGTCGAAAAGCGAATAGAAGGCGACAAAACGCAGCAAAACGACCGCCAGATCGTGCAGGCGATCGTATTCGCCCGGCTGGAGCCTGACCCCGAAAGGATATAGAAACCAGTCGGGAACGACGACATAGAGCAGGGCGATGATCGTCATGTAAAAGATGGTCAGGTGGAGGGCGAGCCAGGTGGCGCGCCGGGCCAGGTCGGGACGCCGCCGGCCGATATGCTGTCCTACCAGGATCGAGGCGGCGATTCCCAGGCCGATCATCGGCATCCAGGCCACCATGTTGATTTGAAAGGCCAACGTGGTGGCCCCCAGGGCCGTCGGCCCCAGCCGTCCCACCAAAAGGATGAACAAGGCAAAACAAAACACGTCGAGCATGAACTGAACGCCGTTGGGGAACCCGAAACGCATCAGGCGTGCGAACAGGCGCCCGTCGAAGGCGCAGGTCCGGCCGGTGCCGTGGTCGCGGCGGTTGGCGGGGGCGAAAAAAAGGAGGCCGAAACCCAGGCAGCCGGCGGCGACGGCGGCGACGGTCGCCCATGCCGCGCCGGCCACTCCCATCCGCGGCAGGCCCCAATGGCCGAAAATCAGCCCGTAATCGAGAACGATATTGAGAAGGGTAGCCCCCAGATTCACCCACAGAACGGTCCATGTGCGGCTGAGGCCGGTGAAGAATCCGCCGATGGCGCTGTTGAGCACCAGAAATCCGCCACCCCAGCACATGATTTTGAAATAAGTTTCTTCCATGCCGCGGATGGCGGGCGCATGGCCGGCCAGGCGGAAGAGCGGCCCGGCCAGCCAGGCCAGCGGGAAAAGAATCGCCCCGGCGAAGAGCGAAAAATAGCACGCCTGCCAGACCGAGGCGCTCGCGCGCTCGGGACGCCCCGCCCCGTGATATTGCGCCACGAAGGTGCCGGCGTAGGTGGCCGTGCCGATGAACAGGCTGATGAGGGTGAAGGACAGGATGCCGGCCGGCGTGGTGGCGGCCATCGCCTCGGGCGAATACCAACAAAGAAAAATCCGGTCGATGAACTGCTGGATGGTGCCCGAACCGGTGCTCAGGATAAGGGGGATGGCGAGGGCAAGGATTTCCCGATAACCCGAGCGCGCCCGCCAGGCGGTCCTGAGTTCGGCGAGGTTGAGCGGTGGGCGGTTGGGAATCATGGCGCCAGTCACTGTCGGCGGATCGGCCGCCGCGCCGTGCATGAGTCGTTGCGCAAATCGTTGTTATAAAAGAAAGGGGATGGTCGCCCCATCCCAATTCCTATTCAATCCGCCAAATGCGGGTTTGTAGCATAGCACGGCGGCGGCGAGGGAGTCATTCCCAATGATGCACGCCCGGCAGGCGACCGCCCCCGCGTGAAGACCGGTGTGGCGTGAGCGATGACGGCCGGAAGGACCAAAGAGACCTATGGGACTCAAAGGACCTAAACGGGACAATGGATCGTCGATTGTCGAAAATGGGCGCTAACTGTGCGGAGGATACTTGACGGTTTTTGGGTGCCTGTCGTTCTTCAGGTCCTTTTCGATCTTCAGGTCCTTTTCGTTCTTCAGGTCCTTTTCGTCTTTTGGGTGCTTTTGTTATCGGGTGGCGCTTTCCAGTGCCGGGAGGGCTTCGAGGAAGTCCGCCAAGGCGGCCAGGACCTGCTCGTCGGGGATGTCGCCGCCGGTCTGACGGATTTGGAGAATCACGTGCCCGACCTGGCGCTGGAGGCGCGAGAAGGCGGCCCGACCCGCCTCGGCCCGCTCGGCCATCGCCGCGGCCAGTTCGGTGGCGAAGACCGGCGCCGCCAGTCGCACGGTTTTGTCGTTCGTGAAGCGGATGGTGTCGACCCGCCAGGGCGAGGCGGCCAGTTTGACGCGGCAGGCGTTGACCAGGTTGACGGCTGGCGGCGGCAGCGCGCCGTAGCGATCGACGAGTTCCTCCAGGAGCAATTCCAGTTCATCGCGCGTGCGCGTGCCGGCCACGTCCTTGTAAAAGCGGATGCGCTGGGATTCGATCGGGATGTAATCCTCGGGCAGAAACTGGTCGACGGGGAACTTGATTTCGACCGGCCAGAGCGGCTCGGGCAGGTCGACGCCGCGCATCTCGGCCACGGCCTCTTCGAGCAATTTGCAATACATCTCGAAACCGACGTCGGTGATCGCGCCGTGCTGTTCGGCCCCGAGGATGTTGCCGGTGCCGCGGATTTCCATGTCGCGCATGGCGATCGAGAAACCCACGCCCAATTCGGTGAATTCCTCGAGCGCCTCCAGCCGCTTGATCGCCTGGGGCGTGATGGCCTGGCCGGGCGGCAGGATGAGGTAGGCATAGGCTTGGCGCACGTCGCGCCCGACGCGGCCGCGCAACTGGTAAAGCTGCGCCAGGCCGAAAGTGTCGGCGCGGTTGATGACTATCGTGTTGACGTTGGGGATGTCGATGCCGTTTTCGATGATGGTGGTCGAGAGGAGGATGTCGAATTTGCCGGCGATGAAGTCGGTCATGATCTGCTCGAGGACGTGCTCCTCCATCTGGCCGTGGGCGACCACGAGGCGCGCGCGCGGCACGATCTCCCTGATCCGCTGGGCCACCTCATCGATCGACTCGATCCGGTTGTGAACGAAGAAGACCTGGCCGCCGCGGTTGAGTTCGCGCAGGATGGCCTCCTCGATCATCTCGCGGTCCCAGTGGATCGTGCGCGTTTTAATCGGGTGGCGGTTGGCCGGCGGGGTGTTGATGACCGACAGGTCGCGGATGCCCGAGAGGGCCATGTAGAGCGTGCGCGGGATGGGGGTGGCCGTCAGGGTGAGGATGTCGACGCTGGCGCGCAGCGACTTGATCTTTTCCTTTTGCGCCACGCCGAATCGCTGTTCCTCGTCGACGACCAGCAGGCCCAGGTCCTTGAAACTGACGTCGCGCGAGAGGAGACGATGGGTGCCGACGACCAGGTTGAGGCTTCCATCAATGAGTTCTTCGATAATTTCCTTTTGACGGCGCGGATCGCGGAAACGGCTCAGCATCTCGACCTTGAAGGGATAGTCGGCGAAGCGCTCGCGGAAGGTGCTGTAGTGCTGCGCGACCAGCAGGGTCGTCGGCGCGAGGACGGCCACCTGGCGCCCCTCGACCAGGGCCTTGAACGCGGCGCGGATCGCCACCTCGGTCTTGCCGTAGCCGACGTCGCCGCAGACGAGGCGATCCATCGGCTTGGGCTCCATCATGTCGGCCTTGACCTCGTCGATTGCCCGGAGTTGGTCGGGAGTTTCCTGGTAGAGGAACGATGCCTCGAACTCCTGCTGCCAGGTGGTGTCGGGCGTATAGGCGAAACCCTCGGCGGCGGCGCGGCGGGCGTAAAGCTCGAGCAATTCGCCGGCCATCTTGCGGACGGCCTCCATGGTCTTTTTCCGTCGCTTGGACCACTTTTTTCCGCCCAGGCGATCCAACACGGGCGGTTTGCCGTCGGCCGAGGCGTATTTCTGGATGAGGTGGAGCTTCTCGACCGGAACCAGCAGCTTGTTGCCTTCCTGGTAAGTCAGTTCGAGGAACTCGGCCTGGCGGCCGTCGACCACCTGGCGGCGGATGCCCTCGAAGAGGCCGATGCCGTGCTCGACGTGGACGACGAAGTCGCCGCGGTTGATTTCGGCCGGATTGGCGATGGGGCGGCCGTGGTAAACCTTGCGGTAGACGTGGCGGCGGCGGTAACGGCCGAAAATTTCGCGGTCGGTGACGATCATCACCCCGGCGCGCGGGCAGTGGAAACCCTCGTGCAGGTCGCCCGTCATGAGCAGGATGTCGGGGCAGGGATCGGCCGGATCGCGCGGCAGGCCGATCGGGGGGGCGGCGGCCGGGTCGCCGTCGAGCACGGCGGCCGAGAGTTCGTTTTCGCGCAGCAATTCGTCCAGGCGCATCAACTGGCCGTTATTGTCGCAGACGATGGCGACCCAGTGGCCCTTGCGCAGGCGCTCGCGGAAGAGGCCCAGGTATTCGGGGAATTGCGACGGGATCGACTCGAACGCCATCGCGCCGATTTCGAAAACCGCGGCGTCGGGGTCGGGCGGCGGCGCCTCGGCCGGATCGGGCCGCGGAGCGGCGTCCGGCGTGGCGCCCGGCCCGACCGCCCCCGGCGATGGTTTCCGGGTTGTCGGGCGCAGGTCGATCGTCGCGCCTTCCTCGGGCTGGGTGAGCGAGAGCTTCTTGAGGGCCTGACGCCAGTCGCCGCCGGCGCCGTTGCCGCCGGGGGCGCTTTCGTCGCCGGCGGTCGCTTCGGCATCGGGGGAGGCGGCGCCGTCGGCTCCGTCCAGTGGCTGATCGGTCTCGGCCAGCAGGTCGCGGAATTCCAAGCGCTGGAAACGGCCGAGGGCGTCGCGCGCTTCGTCGCTCGTCAGCAGCCACTCGCCTGGTTCCATGCCGTTTTTGATGAAGACGTTGGCCTGGTGGGCGTCCTTGATCCGGCCGATGTCGAGCCAGTGGCGGCGGGCGACGTCGTCGTAACGCAGCGCGCGCTGGTGCACGCGGCCGGGGCCGTCGACGGCAACAAGCGTTTCGGGGGGCAGCAGGTCGAAAAACGAACCGAGCCGGCCGCCCTGGAGAAGCCAGTCGATCTTGGGCGCGTGGCAGGCGCAGGCGTGGATGTCGACGGCCTCGATCTCGCGGCCCAGCGGGCGCGAGCGCTGGGTCGAGGGGTCGAACAGGCGGATCTGCTCGATCTCGTCGCCGAAAAAGTCCAGCCGCCAGGGCCAATCGGCGTCGGGGGGATAGACGTCGACGATCGAGCCGCGGACCGAGAACTCGCCGGGGCTTTCCACGAGCGCCTCGCGAGCGTAGCCCATCTCGACCAGTTGGCGGGCCATCGCCTCGATGTCGATCGCCTCGCCCCACGACAGGCGCAGGTGCTGGCGGGCGAGGGCTTCGCGCGGCAGAGGGCGCGAGAGCAGCGAATCGACCGGGGCAACGATGAGGGGCGGCGTGCCGGCGCCGCGCACCAGACGGGCGAGCACCTGGTTGCGCCCGGCGGCGATGTGGATGACGGGCTCGACCGTCTCGTAGGGCAGGGTCTCGAAATTCGGGAAGATGAGCGGCTCGGCGCCGAAGAAGTCCAGGCCGTCGGTGAGGGTTTCGGCCCGCTCGATGGAACTGGTGATGACGAGGAGCGGCCGGCCGAGGCGGCGGGCGAGGAGGGTCAGGAGGGCGGGCACGCTGCCGCCGCGCGCCTCATTAACAACTATATTATTACTTTTTTCCGCCGCCGCCGCAAGCAGATCCGCAATTTCGGGCGTCCTCGCCAGCCGTTCCAGGAAGTGGTCGAGCATCTGGCCCAACATGACAACGATATGCTATCAATTGCCGGGGAAATATTCAAGAATTGGCTGGCGGTCGCTTCGGGCCGCCGCAAGGCGCCCGCCGGCGCGCGAATGGCAAGAGCGACATTGCGGCTATCGCGATCGTGGCCATTATCGTAATTGTGGTGTTGAGCGCAATCGATTCCATCGCTGGCGGGAGGACAAACAACGGGCCATGGAAAACAACCGGAAGGTGAACCTGGGCTGCGGAACCCTCATCCTGATCGCCCTGATCGTGGCGATCTTTTCCGGCTCGTCCAACCGCCAGGTGGTGACCGAACTCAACGAAGCGAACCGCAAGATCGCCGCCCTCGACCGCAAGACGGACACGCTGAACGCGCAAGTGACCAACCTGGGGCACGAAATCCGGCGCCTTTCGGGCGCCATCGACCGACTGAATCAATCCCTCGTCCGGCTCCCCTCGCCCGCGGCCGGCCAGCCGCCAAGACGTGGCCCACGCACCGGGGGCGCTCCGCCGTTGCGCGCCACTCCGCCCGCGGGCGATCGCCCGACAACCCCGGCCGCCGCGTTGCCGGCCGAGGCGCCGCCGGCCGACAGCCGGTAAAGACGACAGCTCAGCCTTGATTCGCCGGGGGATTGGGCGCGGGGGGATACGGGGCGGACGGGCTCTGGGCCGGCGTGTTCGTGGGCGCCGTTATCAGGCGGGCCTCAAGAGCCTTGAGCGCCTTGTCGATGCGGCCGAATTCCCGATCAACCTGGACCTGCATTTTGTGCCAGACGTCGCCGCTGGAGGCCTTGAGGGCGGCCAGGCGCGACGCGGCGCCGGCCACACGCAGATCGACGTCGCGCAACGCCTCTTGTGTCGCGCGCTCGGCGGCCGGACTGAACCGTCCGCGCAACTGCGCCGCCCGGCCGCGCAGTTTCACCAGTTCGGCCTGGGCTTTTTGCAGATATATGTCTTTCTCCTGGTCAACGTATTGCGCCGTGGTCCGGGCGGCTTTCGCGGCCGACTCGGCGGTCTGAGCCATTTGCGCTTTCACCTCGGCGGCCGTCACGCGCGGCTCCGGCGGCTCGGTCGGCTTGCGGCACCCGGCGGCGAGGGGAGCCGGGC
>JAMCWS010000176.1:6623-7366 GCA_023480605.1 bacterium | reverse complement strand
CTACAAACGGATTCATTGAGAGTGCGCACTGGCCGAGGTCGGCGCCCCCAACGGCGCCCAAGGCCTATTTCTTCTTGGCTGAGAGCGTCTGCGCCCGTTCGACGCGGTCCCGGACCGCGCTCAGCGCTTCGAACTGGTAAATTTCGTCGGCCTCGGCCGGCAGGCGCTGGGCGCGCTGGGCGCGCTCGGCCTTGTGTCTGGCCGCCAGCTCGTCGATCTTGCGCGCCATCTTGCGCGATTTTTCCTTGAACGCGGGATCGACGTTGCGTTCCCAATCGATCACGCCGACGAGGTAATCGACATTGCCCACTTCCTCGGGAGGCGTGTCCTTCCACAGCAATTCCTCGGGAATCACCTGGTGATGAGTGACCGACTGGTACATGGCGAACACATCGGAGGCCTTCTGCGGCTCGTAGGTGCACAGGCTATGAGGAATACTGGATTTGCTATATGTCGCCCGACTTCAGCGCCAAGGAACTGACCGTCCTGCCCGGCAGAACGGTGACGATCAGGGACGAGGGCGCTTACGGGATGATCATGCTCCAGGGTCACGGCATGATGGGGCCCTGGAACATCGAAACGCCCACCCTCATACGATTCGGCCAACTGACCTACGACGAATATTTCGTTTCCGAGGCCGCCGCCAAGACGGGCGTCGTGATCACCAATCCCAGCAAGAGCGACCCGATCGTCATGCTCAAGCACTTCGGGCCGGCGGCGCAAGGCAGCCAGCCGCGTGTCCG
>JAMCWS010000176.1:5630-6613 GCA_023480605.1 bacterium | reverse complement strand
TTCATTCAAAACCGCCGGAGGAATGAACATGGCCGGTCATGCAAACAATTACCCCAAGCTGCACAACGCCGCCTGGCCGGGGGTCGTCGGCAAGGGGGGCGGCGGCGAACCGCCCCTCAGCCTCGATACAATGCTGGATCTGACGGCGGCCGCCGAAGTCGACGGAATCCGCTTCGACGGCATCGATCTGTTTTTATGTGATCCGCACGTGCCGATCGACGCGTCGGACGGCGAACTCGAGCGGCTGGCCGAGCGCGTGCAGTCGCGCGGCCTGGCGATCGGTTCGGTCGTCGCGCCCGTCTGGCCGCCCACCGGCGGCGGAGCGGCCATGGGCGGCGCCGAGGACCGGGCGCGGTTTCTCAAACAGGTTGCCGGCGCCTGCCGCATCGCGCGGATGTTGCGCGGGCTCGGTGTCCGTCCCGACGGCGTGGTCCGGATCGATTCGGCCGTCGCGCCGGCCGACGCCGGCCGACTGGTCCGCCGATCCTGAGGGAAACCAGAAGCGCATCGCCGCGACCTTCCGCGAGGCCTGCGACATCGCCGCGGACCACGGCGAGCGCCTGGCGGCCGAAGGCGAAATCTGCTGGGGCGGCATGCATAGTTGGCGGCGGATGGTGGAGTTGCTGGAATTGGTCGGCCGTCCCGAACAACTCGGGTTCCAGGCCGACATGGCGCACACGCTCCTCTACCTCATCGGTTACAACGCACCCGAGGACGCCATGCTGCCCGCCGGCTTCGATTGGAGCGACGGCGACGTTCTGGACCGCGCCTACCAGCGCCTGACGGCCGTCCTGCGGCCATGGACGATCGATTTTCACGTCGCCCAGAACGACGCGACGGTCAAGGGCGCCGGATCGCACGACAAGACCGGCCGCCATTGCCTGCCCGGCGATCCGGGCGGCAAGCTAGATATCGCCCGCCACGCCGGCTACTGGCTGCGCGACGAGCAGGGACGCCTGACCCGGCGGATGCGGCACATCTGC
>JAMCWS010000176.1:0-5617 GCA_023480605.1 bacterium | reverse complement strand
GAAATCATGTTGAACCCCCGGACCTGGAACGACATTCTGGCGGCGATGATCGCCGTCAGGGACGCGCACGGGTGGTCGGAATAACGCCGGCCGGCGTCCGGCCGGTCAGTCACTGAAAAGGAGCCAGAGGATGACAGCGCTGAACATCGGCCTGATCGGTTGCGGATTCATGGGACGGGCGCACACCAACGCTTACAAGCGCGTGCCCGATTTCTTCCCCGAACTGGGGCGCCGGCCCGTCCTGCAGGCCGTCTGCGCCCGCAGTGAAGCCGACGTGCGCCGTTTTGCCGGCCAGTGGGGGTATGCGTCGTTCGAGACCGACTGGCACAAGTTGGTGGCGCGCCGCGACATCGACGCCGTGGACGTTTGCGTGCCCAACAATCTGCACCGGGAAATCGCGTTGGCCGTCGCCCAGGCCGGCAAAATGGTCCTGTGCGAGAAGCCATTGGCGATGAACGCCGCCCAGGGCGCGGAGATGGCCGAGGCGGTCGAAAAGGCCGGCGTGGCGAACATGGTGTGGTTTAATTACCGCCGCGTGCCGGCCGTCACGCTCGCCAAGCACATTATCGACGACGGCCGTCTGGGACGCATCTATCACTACCGGTCCAGCTTTTTGCAGGATTGGACCATTTCGGCGGATGTGCCGCAGGGCGGCCACGCGACGTGGCGCCTCGACGTCGCCGCCGCCGGCTCGGGCGTCACCGGCGACCTGCTGGCCCATTGCATCGACACGGCGATCTGGCTCAACGGCGACCTGCGCGACGTCAGCGCGATGACGGAGACGTTCGTCACCGAACGCGTGCACGCCGAAACCGGCGCGAAACAGCCCGTCGGCATCGACGACGCCTGCGCCTTCATGTGCCATTTCGCCAACGGATCGCTGGGGTTGTTCGAGTCCACCCGCTACGCCCGCGGCCACAAGGCCGCCTACACCCTCGAGATCAACGGCGCCGAGGCCTCGATCCGCTGGGATCTGCACGACCTGCATCGCCTCGAATACTTCGATCACCGCGACCGCGCCGAGGTGCGCGGCTGGCGCTCGGTCCACGTGACCGACAACGGCGGCGAGCATCCCTATATGGACAAGTGGTGGGCGCCGGACCTGCAGAACGGCTACGAACACTCCTTCGTGCACCAGGTGGCCGATTTCCTCGCGGCGCTGGAGGAAGGCCATGCCTGTTCGCCGACCTTCCGCGACGCGCTCAAAACCCAGGTGGCTTGCGACGCCATCCTGGCCAGCGCCGAACGCCGGCGCTGGGTGGAGATCGGGTAGCGTCCGTCCATCGGTCCCGCTGCCGCCCGGATATCCGACAAGCCAGACGACGATTGTTTCCATATGAGGAATCGGGAAATGCCCGTTTCGCACGATCCATTGCGGTCTGCGCAAAACGGAAGAAACGCCAATTACGAATTCGATGGATTTTCAACGGCCGGCACGGCCGGCGGCGCGGATGCCGGCAGCGTCCGGGCGTGCGCCTGGGCGTCGACCTCGGTCAGGATCCACGTCCAGATGGCGAAAGTCAGCATCCCGTAATTGCGCCGCAGCATGTAGTTGAGCATGCCGGCGATCATCAGCCCCGCCTCGAGAGCGATCAGCGCGGCCAGGCGTTTGCGCTCCCGGCCGCGTTCGCGCAGGCACAGGCGCGCCAGCGCCGCCCAGCGGAGGGCGCAGAAGGCCGCCAGCGCCAGCGCCGCCGGCAGGCCGCTTTCCGTCGCCACTTCCAGCCAAAGGTTGTGCATGTGCTGGATGGCGTAGCCCCCCTCGATCTCGCGGATGCGAACCGGATCATGAATTTCGTAAGCGTAGTCGCGGTAGTCACCGCGCACGGTCCGGTAACCGTAACCCAGACCGAAGAGCGGCGCCCGCCCGATCACCTGCAGGCCGTATTGCCAGGCCAGGATGCGCGCCCGCATCGAGGTCATCCCCTGCTCGGGGTGGTACGTCTGGTAGCGGAAGACCGTCAGCAGGTAATTGCGTTGGGGCGCCGGCAGCACGGCCACCAGGGCGATCGCCCCGAGGACGACGCCGGCGACCACCCGGCGGCGGCTGATCAGGAGCCCCCACAGGAACAGGGAGGCCACCGTGGCGACGATCACGCCGCGCGTGTAGGATTGGATGAGGACGAAAAAGGCCGGCACGATCATGGCCAGCAGCCA
Source organism: bacterium (assembly GCA_023480605.1). GTDB lineage: Bacteria > Sumerlaeota > Sumerlaeia > MVZB01 > MVZB01 > JAMCWS01. Next base: position 3,460 of record JAMCWS010000176.1, on the reverse strand, counting down.
CCGGCGCCACCGGTTCTGCCCGGGGGCGTAACGGGCGGCCAGGAAGGTCATGATGGCGATCATGCCGAAATAGGCCGTGCGGTTGAAATGGACCGTCGGGAATAGGAGCCGGCGCGACGGCATGCTGTCGCCGGCGGCGGGATTCTCGACGAAGACCAGTTGCCATTCCACCAATCGCGCGCGCACCGCCGCGCTCCCCAGCAGGTCGGTCAGTCCGATGGCCGTGCCTGCCAAGACCAGGACGGCCAGGAACCAGACGGCGAGGGCCGCCGGCCCGCCTCGCAGACGCGGCGAACGCACGGCCACCCGCATCCAGCCCAGCAGCACCGGGAACATGAAACCGCGTTCCTGCTGGAAGGCGCGCAGGCTTTCGCGCGGATCGGCCGAACCGGCGGCGCTCGCCAGGCTCAGTGCCCCGTAGATGCATAATGCCCAGACCGACGCGCGCACGACCGGCCGGTAGGGGGAATCCGCGGCGGGAGTCAGAACCGGCGCGGCCATCCACAGCCCCGCGCCCCACAGGGAGAACGACCAGTTGTCGGCGAGTTCGCCCAGAACCTTCGCTCCCGGCGTCCGGCCCGTCCAGCGCCAGGCGGTCCAGGCCGCGGCGCCGGTGGCCAGCATACCCAGCGCCGTGAAGGCCGCCCGCCGCCGCCAGGGGCCTTCGCGGTCGGCGGCCAGCAGCAGCGTCGTCAAGGCGGCCATATAATAGCCGTGGAGCCGCATGACGTTGAGATCGAGTGCGGGGATTTCGTGGTCGAGGACCATCCCCAGCAGGGCCAGGCCGAACGCCGCCAACAGGGCGCGCTCGGGCAGGCGAAAGATGGCGGATTCGCTCGGGGCGTTTTTTTGCGTGATATTGTTCATTTACTATCCGATTCGGGCGGGTCGCGGGCCGCGGGCGCCAAGCAAAGTTAAAGTCGCGTGATCGATCTCGTCAACCCCGATTTACTCGGTCGCCGCGACGCGGGTGCGCCTTGTATTTGCTGACAACCACATCAGGTATGAGACAACGCCGCGCTCATTCATGGGAACGCCGCTTGCGCCACATCTCGACGAAAGCATACTGGGCGCCCGTTTCGCGGTCCTGCCAGGGGAGGGCTGGTTCATGGTTCAGTTCTCAAGCCTCGCCGCCGATAAACTGAATAAGTAGAGGCACGGCCGCCCGCCGCCTCCGGTGAGTCGATCGCGACGGCGCCGCCAGGGATCGGCGCGTGGAGCGCGGCGTGAGGCAAGCCCCGACGGGCGTCCGTTCTCCCGCGTTTTTGGTGTTGTATTCCGCGGGTCAATTACTAAAATTCATGTTGAGGGGCGACTTTCATGAAAATCCTCGTCGTCGACGACCAGCAGCCGATCCTCGATTTGTTGAAAGACGTTCTCGAAGAAAAACGATTCGAAGTTTTGTCGGCGCGCGACGGCAACGCTGCCTTGGAACTATACCGCCGCCACCGGCCCCCCTTCACGCTGACCGACATATCGATGCCGGGCATGACCGGCCTGGAGCTTCTGCGTCAAATCAAGGCCTGCAATCCCGAAGCCGTCGTGATGCTGATGACGGGGGCCGGCAATGAGTCTTACGCCGTCGAGGCTCTGCGTGGCGGCGCGGTCAACTACTTCAACAAACCCATCGATATCAACGAACTGGTCAACACGCTCGATCGTTACAGCCCGCTGGCCACCGGTTACGATTTCGAGAATTACGCCGGAGATTTCCTGCTTTCCGAGGTGCTGCAACTGTCAATCGACAACAACCTCACCCAGGTCAACCATTCCGTGCAAATGATCATCAGCCACTGCCGGGCCATCTTTCCCCTGTCGGAAATCTACACGCTGCGTTTCGGCCTGTATGAAATGATGGTCAACGCCATCGAGCACGGCAACCTTGGCATCACCTACGAAGAAAAAACCAAGGCTCTGGAAACCAACAAACTGAGCGAATTGCTCCAGCAGCGCAGCCTCGATCCGGCGTGCCGCAATCGCCGGGTCAAAGTCACCTGCACCATTTCGACCGAGGGCCTGACCTGCACGATCCGCGACGAAGGCCGGGGATTCGATTATACGAGCTACACCAGCGCCCCGGACCCGGCTTATCTGTTCGAAGAGATGGGGGCTTCGCTTCACGGGCGCGGCATCATGTTGACCCGCCTGCAATTCGACCGGGTGGAATTCAACCAGGCCGGCAACGAAGTCACCTTATCCAAAACCGTCAAGAATGGAGGCGCCACGGCATGAATCAACGCCGCGTCGTATCAGGCATCACCGCCGTGCTTATCATTCTGTCCGCCGTTGCTTGCCAGGAGCGGCCCTCCGCTCCCGGGCCGGAGAAACCCGGCGCGGGGAGCGCGGCCACTCCCGTGGCGCCCGTCGGCACGCCCGGCCGCGCCGGCATCAAGCTTGTTCCGGGCAGCGCCGCCGCCGAATCGGCCCATGTGAGCATGGGCATGTGGGGCGAGACGGGCTACCGGCCCGCCGGGTCGGGCGCGACGCCGGCCATTCCCATCACGGGCCGGATCATGGAAATTCCCCTGGACGGCGCCAAGGTGCGCGGCTACGCGGTGCAACCCTCGGGCGCCGCGCCCCTCAGCCGCCTGCTGATGATTCACGAGTGGTGGGGCCTGACGCGCGACGTGACGTCCGCCGCCGACCGCTTTGCACGGGCGGGCTATCGCGTCCTGGCCATCGACCTGTTTGGCGGCGCGACCCCGGCCGATCGGACGGCCGCCGTCAAGCAGGTGCAGTCCGTCGACTCCCGGCAGGCCGTTGCCACGCTCAAGGCGGCCTTGGATTGGCTGACCGGCTCGGATCCCAACGTCGCGGTGGGCGTCGTCGGTTACGGTTACGGCGCCACGTTGGCGCTTCAGTTGGCTCTGGAGGACGGCCGCCCCAAGGCGCTCGTGCTCGAGTATCCCGACCTGACGGTCAACATGGAAAACCTGACCCGGATCAAGACGCCGTTGCTGGGCATTTTCGCGATGGGCGATGGCATGACCACGCTCAACATGATCACGGAATTCCGCCGCGAAGTGAGCGTCGCCGGGGTTCAAACGCGCGCTTACATTTATCAGCAGCCGCCCGGATTCAGCCTGCATCCCGAAAACGACGCGCAGCGCGCCGACGCCGAAAAGGCCCGGAAGGAAGTGCTCGAATTCCTGCGCGAACGCCTGCCCCAAGGCACGACGGCCTCGTGAACCGCCTGCCGGGCGCTTGACGCTCCGAGCGAGGCGGGATTATAATTAACTCGTCGGGTAATGGGGCAACGGCAGGTTCGGGCGCTTTCCGTCGAAGAGGGGCGCGGAGGTTCGCCATGCGTCATATCGAAGAGATCGTCAACCGGCAGATCAATCGCTGGAACAACATCGCCCAGACGCTCCGCTACGCACCGAGCGAGCCCCTGCCGGATCAGAAAGCCGACCGCCGCGATGAATTGGGCGGCCGCCTTGAGCGTGGCAACGGCCTGCCG
>JAMCWS010000092.1 GCA_023480605.1 bacterium | reverse complement strand
TTTTTTGACGAACGGCGCGTCGCCTTCGAATCGAAAATCACGCGCGAACCGGGGGCTCCGCCCTACATGCGGACGGCGCTCAAGAAACAGGCCCTCGCCGCCGAAGGTCAGTTGACGCTCACCGCCGGCGAACAAAAAATCACCAAGTCCGTCGGCAACGCCTTCACCGCCAAGTGGTGCCTCTGCGAAGCCGTTCAGCGCCTGGGCGGATCCGCCGCCAAGCCGGTCCAGTTCAGCCTGATTGACGAATACGACCAGGTACGGCCCGGCGCGACGTTGTCCTTCCGGCGCGAGGCGGACATCGCCATGAACGCCAAGCCAACCCTTCTGACCGCCTACCAGGTGATCGGCGAAGGGATCGTGCCGACGGTCTACTGGGTCGACGCGGCCCACCGGCTGCTCTTCGTCATCTCCGGAATCGAAGTTTATATTCTCGCCGAAGAGAACGGCGCCAAAATCCAGTATCCCCAGGATCCATCGATACCAATGCAGGAAGGCCTGCGCCGGTCGGAACGACGGGGCCGCCAGGGAGGTAACCGTTGATGAACGACACGAAGCAAACACCGATCGCGAAGGCCGGTCTCACACGGCGCGAATTTCTGAAGGCCGGCGCGGCCGCGGGCCTGGCGGCGATGACCGCCGCGGCCCCCTTCTCCCACGCCGCCTTGGCCCAGGGCGAGGCCAAGCCCAAGGGGCGCCCCAATGTCCTGATCATCATTTCGGACCAGTTGAACATCGACGCGATCTCGGTCTTCCGCGAGCACTACAAAGAAGCCGCCTGGGGGCCGCACTGGGTCAAGACGCCCAACCTGGACCGCCTGGTCGGGCGGGGGGTCGCTTTCCTGGAGTCGCACAGCGCCAACCCGGTCTGCTGCCCGGCGCGCGCCGCGATCTTCACCGGCCGGATGGCGATCGAAACGGGCGTCGTTTACAACAACATCGGCATCGACGACAAGGTGCCCAACATGGCGCAGTGGTTCGAGCAGCACGGCGACTATGACCGAGCCTATTGCGGCAAGTGGCACGCCGGCGGGCAGTGGAATTGCCCCGATGTGGACGGCCCGCGCAAGATCCCCGGTTTCGATACCATCCCCGTGATGGACTTCGGCGTCGGTGCGACGCTCGATTACCAGGTGTCGGCCAACGCCGAGGCCTACATCCGCAATCACCGGGGCGAAAAGCCCTTCCTGCTGGTCGCCAGCCTGCTCAATCCCCACGACATCTGCATGTGGACCGGCAGCCTCATGGGACGGCTGGTCACGGCGCGCGCAGATGAATTCGGCCTGGGCGACCGCCTGCCGATTCTGCCCCCCAACCACAGTTATTCGTTTTCGTCCGAGGACCCTTCGGGCAAACCCGTCACGGGCTTTGACGATGCCCAGTGGCGCAACTATGCCTACGATTATTACCGGATGGTGGAGAAGGTCGACGCCGACGTGGGCCGGATGCTCGAGGCCGTCGAGGCGCGCGGAGGCGACACGCTGGTGATCTTCACCGCCGATCATGGCGAGGGCCTTGGCCGCCACGGCCGGGTGCAAAAGTGGCACCCCTACGACGAGTCGGTCCGCGTGCCGCTCATCATCGCCTGGCCAGGCCACGTGAAGGAAGGCGTCATCGACGACGCGCACCTGGTCAGCGGCGTCGACATCATGCCCACGGTGTGCGACTACGCCGGAATCCCGGCCCCGCCCCACGCGCGCGGATTCAGCCTGCGGCCGCTGCTCGATCGCGACGGCGCCGCACCCGCCGGTTGGCGCGACCACGTTTATGCCGAGATGCAGCACGTCGGCCGGATGATCCGCACGGCGCAATACAAATTCGTCAAGTTCTACAAGTTTTCCGGCAAAGGCGACGCGCCGTTCGTCAAAAAATCCGACGGAACGGCGACCCAGTTCGAACCCGGCCACGGCGCCGATTACGAGGAGAATCCCGTCCGCCTCCTGTTCGACATGAAGGCCGACCCCTGGGAAACGAAAAACCTGGCCGGCGAACCGCAAATGGCGTCGGTGCTGACCAGCCACGAGGCGTTGCTGCGCGAGTGGGAAGCCAAACTCATCCCCGGCACGCATTACGACCGGAACTGAAAGGGCAAAAGGCCTGGCCTCGCGGAGGTGACGCATGGAATGGAACCTGCCCGCCGGCGAACGCCGATACCTGCGCGAACTGGCCCGCCGGCAAGCCGAGTACGCGGCCCTGCCCGTCATGGGGGAACGCCGTCGGATGTGGTACGACCTCAACGACGGCGTTCCCGGGGCCCGGCCGCCGGTCGTCATCGAGACGTGGACGTTCGACCGCGATTTCATGCCCCCCGGCATTCCGCGTTGCGAGTCGCCCACCGGCGCGGCCATCGAACGGATCCTGCTGCGCAACATCCGCAACCACGAATTGATCGACGACGACAAGGTCGTGCCCGGCACGTTCGACATCGGTTGGTTCGTCGGCCTCGACACCGGCATCAAAATCGAACGCGAGTCCGCCACCGATACGCAGGGCAATACGCTCGGTTATCGCTTCATCCATCCCATCAAAGATCTGGCGCGCGACCTGGAACTCCTCAAGCCCACCGTCTGCCGCGTCGACCGCGCCAAGACCCTGCGCTGGAAGGAATTCCTCGAGGAACTCCTGGGCGACCTGCTGCCGGTCGAAATCCGGGGCGGCGTCTATGGCCACACCCAGCTCACCCAGCGCGTGATCCAACTGATGGGAATGGATGCCTACTACCAGGCCATGTACCTGTGCCCCGACGAAGTTCACCGGCTCATGGCCTTCCTGCGCGACGACGCCCTGCGCGTGATGCGCTGGATCGAATCCGAGGGACTGTTGTGTCTCAACAACGCCAACCAGGCCAGTTTCGGATCGAGTTACAATTTCACGCACGCCCTGCCGGAACGGCCGCTCGACGGCGACGCCGTGCGGCTAAGCGACTTCTGGGGCTTCACCAACAGCCAGGAAACCGTCGGCATTTCCCCGGACCTGTTCCATGAATTCTGTTTCCCGTATTACCGCGACGTCTGCGAACCGTTCGGCCTGCTTTATTACGGTTGCTGCGAACCCGTCCACCCCTTCTGGGACGACGTCCGAAACCTGCCCCACCTCAAGAAGGTCTCCATATCGAGGTGGTGCGACGAACGTTTCATGGGCGAGGCGCTGCGCGGCGCGCCGATCGTCTACTCGCGCAAACCCGATCCGAAATTCCTGGGCGTTGACGTCGCCCTGGACGAGGAAGGCTGGGCGGCCAACATCCGCCAAACATTGGAGGCGACGCGCGGTGTGGCCGTGGAATTCATCGTCCGCGATGTTTACACCGTGCATGGCAATCTTGGCAAGCCCCGGCGCGCCGTCGAGATCGCCCGCCGCGAGATCGACCGTCATTTCGGTTAGCGGCGCCCTTCCCCCGGCGAAAGCGTCCAAGCCATCGCCTCGCGAACCGAACGGCGGCGGCTCGCCAAGCCTTCAAGCGCCGAAGCTTCGTCTTGAACTCCCGCCGCAAAGCCACCATAATAGGAAATCACATTCCATCTCCAGTGGATGAACCAACCTTGAAGGTTGCGGTCGTTCCAACGCCGAGAGGAGCCGCATCACATGTCCAAGGACGCCATTGTCAGTTGCTATTACTCCCCCAGTTACCACCCCGATCCCCGCAACGCCGCCCAGCACGGCGATGGGTGGACGATGTGGGAAATGATCCGCCGCGCCGAGTCGCGCTTCCCCGGCCATGACCAGCCAAAGGCGCCGTTGTGGGGTTACGCCGATGAATCCAATCCGGAACACATGGCGCGAAAGATCGACGCCGCCGCCGACCACGGCATCGACGCCTTCATCTTCGACTGGTATTATTACGACGACGGCCCTTACCTCGAACGCGGCCTGGAACACGGCTTCCTGGGCGCGCCCAACAACGACCGCCTGAAGTTCGCCATCATGTGGGCCAATCACGACTGGCACGACATCGATCCCGCCAAGGCGAAGGTCGAACCTATCCTGCTCTACCCCGGCGTCGTCACACCGGAGACTTTCGACCGCATGACCGACCACGTCGTCAACGACTACTTCGGTCACCCCTCGTATTGGAAGATCGACGGCCGGCCGTATTTCTCGATCTATGACCTCTGCCGACTGGTCCGCAACTTCGACTCGGTCGCGGCCACGCGCGAGGGGCTGGAGCGATTTCGCGCCAAAACCCGCGCGGCCGGCCACCCCGGTCTGCACATCAATTTTGTCGTCTGGGGAGCGATGACCATATTGCCCGGCGAGGAGCATGTCCGCAACGCCCAAGAACTGGCGGAGGTTCTCGGTTGCGACAGCGTCGCGTCCTACACCTGGGTCCACCACGTCGCCATGCCCGAGTTCCCCTTCACCGACTATCGTTACATGATGGACAAGGCCGCCGAGCACTGGCCGAAGGCATGCGCCGCATACAAGGTTCCCTACTACCCCAATGTGACCATGGGGTGGGACGCCAGCCCCCGCACCGTGCAGTCGGATCAATACCGGCTTTTGGGTTACCCGTTCACGCCCATAATCCACAACAACACCCCCGAGAACTTCGAGGAAGCCCTCATGCGCGTTCGGGATTTCCTCGCCGATCGGCCGGCGAAGGACCGCATCCTGTCGCTCAACGCTTGGAACGAATGGATCGAGGGAAGCTATCTCGAACCCGACACGGTAACCGGCCTGGCTTACCTGGAGGCGGTCAAAGCGGTCTTCGGATGAAAAGGCGCGGCATATGGGGGTAATGGGACGGATCGGACCGATGGGACCGATAGGACGCAGGCAAACCGTTCATCCTCGTAATCGTAATCGTATTCGTATTCGCGCCCGCCCGCGAATTAAGGTCTGTTCGATCTTACCAAACAAAATACACCGTTCTTTTGGCGCCTTGTTTTCGGCCGTGAAAATGATTAACTTTTCCGTGGCTTTTTGCTTACAATACCGGTCTCGCTCAGGCTGAAATCCGCCGGTGGGCAGTCCGGCATGCATCATTCATCGCGCGACGCAAAGGAAAGACTCATGAACGAGGTTCGCATCGGCATCATCGGGATGGGCAACATCGGCAATTTCCACGCCAATCACTTCTTCAAAGGCCTGATCAAACGCGCCCGTCTGACGGCCGTGGCCGATGTCCGGCCCGCCGCGCTCGAACGCTATCGCAACGACTATAAAACCTTCGACAGCAGCGGGGCTCTCATTCGCTCGGGCGAGGTCGACGCCGTCATCATCGGCACCCCCCACTACGACCACACGGCCATCGGCATCGACGCCCTCGAACAGGGCCTGCATGTGATGGTCGAAAAGCCCATCTCGGTGCACAAGGCCGACTGCGAGCGCCTGATCGCCGCCCACCGGGGCCGCGAGGCGCAGGTTTTCACCGCCGACTTCCAGATGCGCACCAGCCCCACCTACCAGCGCATCAAGCGCCTCATCGACGGCGGCGAACTGGGCGAAATCCGCCGCGTCAACTGGATCATCACCTGCTGGTTCCGCTCCAACGCCTATTACGCCTCGAGCGAATGGCGCGCCACCTGGGGCGGCGAGGGCGGCGGCGTCCTGCTCAACCAGTGCCCCCACAACCTCGACCTGATGCAGTTCTTCTTCGGTCTGCCCTCGCGCGTGCGCGGCTTCTGCAACTGGGGCAAGTATCATCCCATCGAGGTCGAGGACGAGGTGACGGCCTACCTCGAATATCCCAACGGCGCCACCGGCGTCTTCATCACCACCACCGGCGAGGCTCCCGGCAGCGACCGGCTGGAGATCGCCGGCGATCAGGGCAAGCTCATCCTCGAGAACGGCGCCCGGACCTTCACGCGCAACGAAATCCCGTCCGGCAAGTTCTGCCGCGAAACACGCGACCTGTTCGGCGTGCCGCCCGTCTGGAACGTCCAGATCCCGGTGCCCACCGGCGGCATCAGCCACCCGGCGATGATCCAGAATTTCGTCAACGCCATCCTCGACGGCGAGCCGCTGATCGTGCGCGCCGAGGAGGGCATCCGCTCGATCGAGCTGGCCAACGCCATCCTCTACTCGGCCTGGACCGGCGCGACCGTGGATCTACCCCTGGACGGCGCGGCCTACGAGGCGGCACTGAAACAGAAGATCGCGGGGTCGACCTTCAGCAAGACCGTGGCCCAGGCCACCGCCGGGGACATGGAGAAGTCGTTTCACTAAGTGCCAGTGAGGCGATAGGTCTATTTCGTGATCGTGATCGTGAACGTGATCGAAAGCGCAAGCATTTAAGTAACCGAGTGCTTTATTTAGAAAATAACATCCGATTACGATAACGATAACGAAAACGATCACGATGTGAAGTCAATGACTATGTTGGGCTTTTGGAAAAGGAGGCTTGCCATGTATTACACCGGCATCGCCGACGAGGCCGCCCCCGGCCTGGCGGGCCAGATCCGCGCCACCAAGGAACTGGGCTGGCGCCACATCGAGTCGCGCAACATCGACGGCGTCAACATCCACGATATGACCGACGAGGCCTTCGAGCACGCCTGCGAGACGCTGGCCGGTTCGGGCGTCTCGATCGACACCTTCGCCTCGGCCATCGCCAACTGGGGCAAGAAGATCGACCAGCCCTTCGACAACTCGCTGGCCGAAGCCCGGCGCGCCATCCCGCGCATGCGGCGCCTGGGCGCCATGAAGATCCGCATCATGAGCTTCGCCGTGATGGAGGACCGCGAACCCGACGACCAGATGGAGGGCGAGCGCTTCCGCCGCCTGCGCGAACTGACCGCGATGTTCACGGGCGAGGGGATCACCCCCGTCCACGAAAACTGCATGAACTACGGCGGCATGGGCTGGCGCTACACACTGCGGATGCTCGAAAACGTGCCCGGACTGAAACTCGTCTACGATACGGGCAATCCGGTTTTCACTTGGAACCGCCAGGAGCCCAAGCCCTGGCGGCGCCAGTCGTCGTGGGAGTTCTACCGCCACGTGAAGGAACACATCGTCCACGTGCACGTCAAGGACGGGTGGATGGACGAGGCCAATAACAAAATGTTATACACCTTCCCCGGCGAGGGCGACGGCGACGTCGAGGCGGTGCTGGCCGACCTGCTCGCCGGCGGCTACGAGGGCGGCCTTTCGATCGAACCGCACATGGCGACGGTTTTCCACGACAAGGAAAAGACCGAGCGCGAAGAACTCATGTACGCCAACTACACCGAATACGGCCGCCGCCTGATGGCGTTGGTCGAGGGCATTCCGGCGCGGAAATAGGCGCAGGATCGGCCGCGTTTCCATATCGGAAGGCCCCCGATGCGGCTGTTCAGACTTTACCTGGAACTGGGCTGCCGTGGTTTAGACCCCCATATCCTTCGGGATAAACAACAATGTCACCGCGGCTGGTGGTGCCGTTGGTGGGATCGTAAGCGATCCGGCCGCCGTCGATGTTGCGCGACTCG
>JAMCWS010000299.1 GCA_023480605.1 bacterium | reverse complement strand
GGATATTGTCGCGGATGCCGATCTTGCCGATGTCGTGCAGTATGCCGGCAAAGCGGAGCATTTCGAGTTGCTCTTCGCCCACGCCGAGAAACGCGCCCAACGCGATGGCGTAGTCGGTGACGCGCTGGCTATGCTCGCGCGTGTAGGGATCTTTGGCTTCGATGGTCGTCACCAGCGAAGTCAGCGTGTCGACAAGGTTGGAGTAGATACCCTCGTAAAGCGCTTGATTCTCGAGCTTGATGCCGGCCTTTTCGGCCAAGGTCGTCAGGATCTGTTCGTCTTCACGGGAAAAATCGGTGCGATCGAGCTTATCGGTGACGTTGATGACGCCGAACAGTTCCTGGCCAACCACGAGAGGAATCACCATCCAGGAATTGGTTTTGTAAATCGAGGTGCTGGTCTGGTCGAGCTGGATCGTGCGGGCCACGCTCTGGGTGACGCGCACGGATTTGCCCGACTGGGCGACCTTGCCGGCGTAGCCCTTGCCGACGGGGACGCTGATAAGATCGACGAGGCGTTGGGGGATACCGACGGCCGAGCGCATGCGGAGCGTGCGGCGGTCGCGGCTGAGGAGCATGACCGAGACGCGCTGAGCGCCGGTGACCTGCGAGGCCAGGTAGACGATCTTGTCGAAGAGGGTCTTGGTGTCCATGAACTGATTGAGCCCCTCGGAGATCGTGTAGAGGCGCGTAAGGTCGTTGATGCGGCTGCTGAGCTGGCGGTTGAGTTTCTCGATGACGGCCGTCTTGTTCACCTCGGTCAGCAGCATCTGGTTTTCCTTGCGCAGTTGGCGCTCCTGGAGAGCCTTGTGCACCAGATGCAGGAGCTGATCGCGGTCGAAAGGCTTGACGAGGAACTCGATCGCGCCGTGTTTCATGGCGTTGACGGCGCTGTTGACCGATGGATAGCCGGTGATGAGGATGACGGGGATGGCTTCGTTAAGGGCCAGGATCTGATCGATCAGTTCCAAGCCGGAGCACTTGGAGCCCTTGAGATTCATGTCGGTGATGACCAGGTCGACGGGCTGGGCGCGCAGCAAATCCATGGCCTCTTCGCTGGTGGCGGCGTCGCGGCATTCGAATCCGGCGGTCTGGAGGATCAGACGCACGGTGATGCGCACGTCCGGCTCGTCGTCGACGACCAGGATGACGGCATGCCGCATGGCTTTGACCGAAGTGATCACCACGATACGCGAGTCCTTTCAGTTCTCGGGCAGGTTGAGTTTGCCCTCGCGCAAGGCGCGCCGGTAGACGTTTTCGGACAGCAGGCCCTGGCGGAACAATCCTTCGATGTTTTCGCGTTCGCGGGCCAGTTGCTCGCGCAGGGTCTCGCCGATGCGCAGATAGGAGGCGATTTGGTCGCGCATGTGCCGGCGGCGCATCTCGAGAATCTGGGCATTGCCCGGCGCGGCGGCCGACGCGGCGGAGCCGATGGGCGGCTGGTTGATTTCGTGGTCCCACTGCCGGATCCGCTCGAGCAGTTCGGCGTGCTGGCGTTCGATCCGGTCGATCGAACCGATCAATTCCCCAATCCGCTGGCGCAGAGCTTCGTTCTCGCGGTTAAGGCGGACGGTCTGGGCGGCGTTGCGGACGACCAGCATCAGTTCGTCGAGTTGGAACGGCTTGGTCAGAAAGTCGTAAGCGCCCAGGTGAATGGCCTCGATCGAGATTTCGAGCGACGCGAAGGCCGTCACGATGATGACCAGCGTCCGATCGCCGCGCCGGCGTGCGAGGCGCAGGATTTCCAAGCCGTTGACGACGGGGTCGCCCAGGGCGTAATCGGTCACGATCAGGTCGAAGCGCCGCCGTTCGATCAGGGCGGCCGCTTCGCTGGCCAGCGTGGTGGCCGTAACCTCGTAACCGGCCTGGGTTTGCAGGCCGGCCTCCAGCACGGCCAGCAAAGTCGGGTCGTCGTCCACCACCAGGATTTGAATCGGGTCGGACGTCATTCGTCAGTCCATCAACATCCGTTCGAGAATCTGGCGTTTGCGATACGTGGCGATCCGGAAAAAATGCGTCATATGCGGCTGGATCGTCGGCTGGGCCGCATCCGGCAATTCTTTGTGAGGCGCGCCGCTGTCGCGCCGCTCGGCCAGGTGCTCGATCATCTTGCGGGAAATCTCTTTGGTTGTAACCATGGTTCGCCCCCCTTGGCGCCGTGTCAGAGCTAGGGACATTACTCCCCTTTCGTTCAACTTATCGTCGGTTGAAGCGGAATCCTTAACGGCCAGTTTTTCGGACGGAACCGCGCGATGTGTATATCGTGTTCGTTCATCAAAACAAGACACCCAAGGAGTCTTCGGTCGTTCTTCCGGGACTAGGTGTAGGGGCGTCTCAAACCCCGGACTGGCGTCCGGAGGGATGAAAGACCCATCGACGCCGTAGTTGCGAAGGGACGACGGGAAGAGCATGGTTATATAAGTCAAAAAACCTGAGATGCACCCAGCCGCGCGACCCGGCGTGGCAGACGCGGCTCAACCGTTCGGGCGTCACGCCCGATAAGTGGAGCAGGGGGAGTGTGGGCGGCGCGTGCAACACGCCGCGGGAGGCTGGCGTGCGCGGGCTTCGGACAAAACTCTTCTGGACGCTGGGTTTCATGGCCCTGGGCGCGATCCTCCTTGCGGGCATCGTGCGCGCGGCGGGCCATGGCGGCGAGGGCGCCGGCAGAATACAGCCGACGGCCGGAAGCAAACAGCCGGCGGCCGAAAGCAGCGAGGCCGCGGACGACAATGGCGAGGTATCCCCGCCGACGCCCCATGGCGAAAGCGAGCCTGAGGCCGGCGTCGACGACAAGACGGAAGGCAAGGCGGGCGACAAAACCGCTGCCGCCGCCGCGACTCGTTACGAACTCGGCAGGCCGCTCGACGGTTACTACGATCTGAGCGTCCTGCGGTCGGGACGGCGGCTGGCGCGTTGCCGATACGCGCTGCCCGAAATCCAGGTGGCTCTCGGGAATAGGCAAAACTGGCAATTACGGCTCGATTGCGCCGTCGAGTTTGGCGCGGAGACCGGCATGGCCGAACTCGCCCAGTGCGAGTTGGCGGTGAACGACGACCTGACCCAATTCCTCAGAACGATCCAGCCCGAAGCGCTGCTGACCCTCGGCGGCCGGCAGGAACTCAAAGACCGGTTCACGCAACTTATCAACCGCCGCCTGCGAACGGCCCGCGTGCGCCAAATTTATATCACGGATATTCAAGTGACCTATTGAGCGCCGCTCGCAAGACGGCGGCGCGCCTCGGCGGCATACGTCGAAGCGGCGTCGCCGGCCGTCACTTGCTGGTAGAGCTCGCGCGCCGGCGCCGTCTCGCCCAGGCGGCGTGCCGCTTCGGCCCCCAGCCACAGGTCCGCCGCGTCGCGCCCCCCCAGCTTGCGGTAACGCTGGGCGTCGCGGAGCGCTTCGCGGTCGCGACCCAGACGGGCGTCGAGCCGGAGCCGGGCCTGCCAGAGCATGGGGCTGACGGGATTGATCTGTTCGAGCCGATCAAGCACACGCATGAGGACGGCGTCGAGGCGGTACCGGCTGGCAACCTCGATCAGTTGGGTCAGCATGGCGTCGTCGGCGGGGTGACGACGCCAGAGGCGTTCGAGCGCTTCGGCCACGCCGGGCCAGTCGCCGGCGTCGGCCGCTGTGATGTCGTATTGCCGCGTCAATTCATCGTTGTCGGGATAGCGGCGGCTGGCGTCGCGATAAACGTCGCGCGCCTGGGGAATCAGACCCATGACGAGGTATTGACTGCCGGCCAGACTGGCGACGTCGGCCTTGCGCGACATTTTGAGCATTCGGTCCAGGTGATCGAGCGCCAATTGGTTGTCGCGCGCGGCTTCCTGGCGCAGAGCCTCGGTTTCGGCGCCCCGCGTCTTGGGATCGAGCGCGTCGGCCTGACGCAGCCTCATGTTGGCCAGGTCATTGTATATGATGCCGTAGTTGTAATGGATTTCGGCGTAATCGGGGGCCAGGCGCGCCAGGGCATTATAGGTGTCGAGGGCCTGCGCCAGGTAATCATCGGCGGTGGCGGTCTTGAGTCCGGCCGTTTGGGCGTCATGCGCGGCGGCGGCGTCTTCGGCCTGCCGGCGGATGTAGGTTGAAAGGGTTTGGTAAACCGAGCCGAGTTTATAATAAGCGGACAGGTTTCCTGAATTGATGGCGATGGCCTTGGCGAAAAATCCGGCCGAGAGTTTCAATTCGGCAATCTTGTCCTCGGTGGATTTCGCGTTTTCGTCGTCCATGTAACGTCGCCCGTCGGCGTATTGGAGCGCGGACTCGTAATAGCGCACGCCGTAGCGCCCGGAGAGGAACAACAGCGGGACGCCGATCACCAGGAAAAAGCTCGGTAGGACCCGCCCGGGCCAGAAGGCGGCGCGGCTGGATGCGGGCGGTCGCCCGGCCGGCCAGCCCTCGGCCTGGCGCAGCAGGCCGGCGCCGAAGCCCAGGACGGTCCAGAGTTGCGTGGCGCCGATGACCCAGCAGGCGTTGGGACTGCTCAGGTTGCTCCCATACATGGCGACGAGGCCCGTCAGAACCGTCAGCAGTTCGAGGCGGAGGCGCTCGTCGCGGTGGCGCAGCATCCAGCGCAGCCCCAGTAGCAAGATGGCGCCGGCAAAGACGAGGTGGCAGGCCAGGCCGAGCGCCCCCGTTTCGCAAAGCAGATTAAGAAAATAGTTGTGCGCCGAGAGGGTCAGGTTGGAGATTTCGTGTTCGAAGTAATCGGGCCGCCGGTAGGCGGGGAAGTAAACGCGGAAGGTGCCCGGTCCGCCGCCCAGCAGGGGGAACGCCTTGAAAATCCCGAGCGCGCCGTTCCAGATGATCCCCCGCGAACCGAACGAGTAATTGAGCGACTTGAGCTGAACCACCAGGCTGGGCGATTTCATCCAGGCAACCGTGGCCAGGAATACCGCCAGCCCGGCCAGGAAGGCCGCCAGATGTTGCAACCGCAGATGGCGCAGGCGGCCCACCCGCATGAACCCCGCCGCATATAGGGCCATCGAAATGACGACGAAGATCCACTCGCCCTTGCTCTGGCAGTAGAAGACGCAGACGACCGTGAGGAAGGCCGTCAGCAGCCCGATCATCTGCCAGGCGCGCGGATGCTTCTCCGAATCGGGGGCAAGCACCATGCTGACCGCGAAGGGCAGGTAGAGGATGCAGAAACCGGCGTAAAAGTCGCGATTGAGGATCGTTGAGAGCATGCCGCTGTCGGCGTTGAAGAAGGTCCAGAGCAGGTTGTAGACCGCCGGCGATCGCGTGACGGGCAGATCGCGGAACACGATCCGGACCAGCGAGGCCAGGGGGTCCGAGGGCGGGGCGTTTGCGTAGAGGGCGCGGTAGAGCCACGCCACGCCGGAATAATGGTCCGGGTTGCCGAAGAAATCGAAGCAGAACACGCCGACGAGGTTGGTGAAGAGCAGTTGCAGGACGAGAAACTTGACGAACACCGACGCGGTGCGCCGCCAGGCGCCGGCGACGAGGGCCGCCATGCAGAAGCCGGCCGCCGACCACAGAAGCAGGAGTTGCTCCCAGCCGATCCAGCGATAATGGGAGGCCAAAGTCGACAGCAGGACGGCCGCGCCGAAGGCGAGCAGACCGCGCCCCACCCAGCGGCCGGGCCAGGGCGCGCCGCCCCAGAGGATCGCGGCCAGGGCCGCCAACATCAGCCCGGGGCCGGCGATGTGAAAGATCGGCACCTTGATGTCATCAAGACTGTAGGTATACGCCGTCATTGCGGCGACAACCAGAAACTGGGCGAGGATAAGCGTCCAAAGGCAAACCCAGGCTATGGCCGGCGCGGACGGGACGGCCGGCACGGACGCAGTCACCGGCGCGGCGGGCGCAAAGGAGGCGGCGGTCCGTTCGCGGGGGCGCTGGGCGCGTGAGGAATCGGCTTTGGACTTGCGCTTGACCATGAATTCAATCGAACTCCTCGCCCAGCAATTGCACCGGCCACTCACGGCTGACGGCGTCGATCAACGCGGCAAAGTCGGCCGCAAAATCCGGCATCACCCAGCACTCGACGATACCCCGGTCCTCGTCGAGCGTCCGCACCAGGCCGATGCCGTCGCAGGCTTCCATCAGAGCCGTCAGGAACTGGATGGCGGGTGGCGGAAGCTGGTAAGCACGGATCAGGGGCGGATCGCCGCAAGGAGGCGGCAGACCGGTCAGCGGCCGCCCATGCGGACCGCGGACTCCGGGACCGATGTGCGTGGGGTCAGCCTGCACCATGCCGGTATTATCCATAGCCCACCGCGACGCGCAACGACGAAAAGCCGGCCAGCGGGGGCGGAGCGGGGATGTTGATGCAACGGGGTTGCGCGCCCCGCCGCGTGAATAGATAATGACACGCGGGAAAGCCAAAGGGGAGAAGGCGCCATGGTCATGAAAAAGAACGGCGCGGCGGCGAATGCGTCCGCCGGCGAAAGTTCCGAGGCCCGGCGCCGGCGAGCGCGCCGGGTGAGCAGGATCCTGCGCCGGACCTATCACATGGGCACGGCGCTTAAGTTCAGAAACCCGTTCGAACTACTCGTCGCCACGATCCTCTCGGCCCAAGCCACCGACGAGGCGGTGAACGAAGTCACCCCGCGGCTGTTCGCGCGCTACCCCAACGCCGCGGCGCTGGCCGGCGCCGGTCCGGCCGAGGTCGAGGCCATCGTCCACAAGACGGGCTTCTTCCGCCAGAAAACCCGGAGCATCATGAACTGCGCCCGCGCCCTGGCCGAACGCCACGGCGGCCGCGTGCCCGAGTCGATGGACGACTTGACGGCCCTGCCCGGCGTGGGGCGCAAGACGGCCAACCTGGTGCGCGCCTGCGCCATGGGCCGGCCCGGCCTCATCGTCGACACGCACTTTAAGCGCGTCGCCGGCCGACTGGACCTGACCGCCGAAAGCGATCCTGACAAGATCGAGGCCGACGTGGCCGCCCTGCTGCCCGAGGAGGAGTGGACCGATTTCTCGAATGCCCTCATCTGGCACGGCCGCCGCTGCTGCTCCGCCCGCGGGCCCAACTGCCCCGGGTGCCCCGTCCTCAGGGACTGCCCTTACGGACAGACGGCGACGGCGGAAGGCGTATGACGCCATGAATCCCTATGCGCCACTCTACCGTAATCCGGTTGACCAATTGATCGTCTGGTTGTTCCTCTTCGCATGGTTTACAACGATTATTGTCAGGGCTCATAAGCGATCCCGGTCTGGCCTGTCTTCGATGGTATATCTCAATGCAGTTTCCCGCGGCCTTTTCGGTTTATTGATCGCCATGGGCGCCGTTGATTTGTTTGGCCTTTTTTTGTATTGGCTCAATATTTCGTCGTGGATGTGGTTTTGTCCCGCTTCTGCTGAAACTGGACAATCGAGCCGTTTGAGTTAGCATCAACTCGAACGGAGGATTGACCCATGAAACAGCAGCGACGGCATCTGACGGC
>JAMCWS010000076.1 GCA_023480605.1 bacterium | reverse complement strand
CGGAGCCGGCGCGGGCGGGGCGGACATCCTTGAAAACGGCCGGCCGGCGGCCCAGGCCCCGGGAGCGACCTTGACCCGGGTGGAAGACGATGCCGCGGTGTTCGAACTTGAGGCGGGCGCCTACCGTTTCTCGGCGCCGTGGGTCTGACCGAAGCGGGGTTGTTTTGGCCTTCGCCGCCCGTTCGTCTACGCTGCCGACACGCCGGAAGGTTCCGGGTTATCATCCGCTTCGCCCTGGGCTTTGCCAGGCACGCCCATGCCGCGCTATTGGGAAACGGCGGCGTTGATCAACCAGACCAGGTCGGCGATATCCAGGCGGCCATCGCCGTTGGCGTCGAGCTGGCGCGCCAGCGCGGCGGAAAGGGCCGGTGCGGCGATGAGGTGGTCGCGCACGGCGAGCGCCCAAGGCGCATAGGGCGGCTGGGACTCGGGATTATCCACGGCGGAACCGGTCGTCGCTTCCAATCCGTCGCCGTATCCGTCCCCGTCGGTATCGGCCCGGTGGGGATCGCCCTGGCGGGCCAGTTCCTGGGCATTGCCCAACCCGTCTCCGTCGGGATCGAGGTCGCCGTCGTCGACGAGCGGATCAAGGCTCCATTGGATTTCCAACCCGTCGCCCATGCCGTCTCCGTCGGTGTCCGACCGGTCGGCGCGCGTGCGACGGGCAAATTCATCCACATTGATCAGTCCATCGGCATCGGCGTCGCCTGATCCGTCATCGTGGTCGGCCGGATTGAGACCGTTATCGGTTTCCCAGACGTCGTCCATGCTGTCCAGGTCGCCGTCTTCGATATACGAGGAACCCAGCAGAACGATGGCGGGCGCCTCGGCCTCGAAACCGGGGGTTTGCGGGTCCTGGGCAGCCAGTTGCACCATGGCGAAAGCCATGCGATTAACCGTCGGACCCTCGTATAGAAGGCTCCAGACGGCGGTCGCCGTGGTATTGCCGTCGATGGCGCCCACCGTTTGCGTCGTCGTTGAATCGCTCGCCAGCGACAGACCCGAACCCACGGGCAGATCGATGGCTGCCAGGACGCCCTGCGCCACGCCGCTGGTGATGTTTTCAAGCACGACGGTCACTTCGATGGGCTGCGTGGAGTCGGTCAGCCACTGGGTGGCCTCGCCGCCGCGCGAGACGCGCACTCCTCGAATGGCGACCGAGACCGGCACCTGTGTGGTCTGCTTGCCGGTCGTCATTTCGATCAGCAGGTCGGCCAGTTCCGTGTTGGCCACGGCCATGGCATCCAGGCAAGCCAGGTAGCCGTCGCGGACCGCCAGGTAGTCCTCGTGCTCGTAATCCGAAAAAAACTGGGCGCGGAGCAGGAAATTCAACGTCGAGGCAAGCAGAAGGAGTTCCTGCCACGCCTGGTGGGGGCGCGAGGCGGCCAGTTGCTGAAATTCCAGCGACATTGGGCCGGCCAGTCGTTCCGCCTGATCGCCCAGGCGATCGGTCATCGCGTCGAATTCGTCCAGCGCCGGCAGCAGTTGATTCTCGACGGCGTCGGCCAGACCCGGCAGGTCGTCGGCGAGAGCGCGGCTGCGGCAGAGCGCCAGAGCCGCGTTGACCGTCGCCGTTGTCGGTGTTTCCATGTCCATCGTGGCGCTGGCGACGGACCGCGAGCGAGCGCCCGCCGGACTCATTAATAACGGAAGCGGCGCCGATGGGCTGTAGCCGAAACTGTCGGCGACCGTCCGGCCAAGGTCGTCGGGGAGTTTGCCTAACAGGCGATCGGTGCACATCCCGGCGACATACAGGTTCACCCCGCCCTCCCAGGCCTTGAAATAGAGGGTGAGTTTATTCAGGACGGGCTCGAGCGGCTGCAAAGTGGGCGCGAGAACCACGACCTTGGAAGCGAAATCGGTCGTCGTGCTGAACATCGCCGCCAGGTCCGAAACCAGCGAGATGCTGGCCTCGGCCTTGAGGGCGATGGCCGTCTTGGACGCCATGACGGCCATGTCGGTGCGGACCAGTTGAGACGATATGTCCAGTTCCTGATTATACGGGCCGCCGGATTGCGCCTGGGCAAGTCCCCATTCCAGCCAGCGTGAAGTGGTTTGGCCGTATTCCTTGAGCAATTCGCGATAGATGACCTTGCCGATCACGTTGCTGAGGGTAATGCCTTGGGCGCCTTGCGCCTGCGTGAGCCATTCCTCCAGTTGCGCCCGGATGAACATGCGAATGACGTGATTGCCCCGAACGGTGGTCAGTTGCGAGGTGACCAGACGCAGCGTGCTGGAGACCATGTTCTGACTGAGCCAACTGATCCGGCGCACCAGTTTCTCACGCAATCCGAAAATGGCCGGGCTGTGGGCCTTGAGGAAGTCCTCGACCCACTTGAGCGAGCAGATAATGTCGATGGCCTGCCCGATGAAACCGGCGTAAGCGCCGCTGGCCTGGTCGGCCAGGTCCATGGCCTGCGCGCCGGCCTGTTTGGCGGCCCATTCGGCCATCTCCAGCCGTTTGAATGCCTCGGTCATCTCGGTCTGCGCCGCGACCCAGGACGCCGCTTGTGTTTCGACCTGTTCGTAGGCATGGTCCATGACGGCATCAAGCCAACTGGCGGTGTCGGGGAATTTTTTCAGTTCCGCGATCAGTTTTTCCTTGATGCGGCGCCGGTTCTCGTCCAGCGGGATCGACAGCGCGAAATCGGTCTCGAGGCGCTGGCCGCCGGTGGCCAGGGTCAGGATCTGGGAGGTGCTCTCGTATTGGGGCGCGGAGGCTTCCATTGTGTATTTCCCGAGGCGCACCTTGCGAAACTCGTAGATGCCCAGCGTATCGGCGGCGCAGGATCCGAGCTGACGCCCCTCGTCGTCGGTGAGCGAGACCTGCGCGCCGGGCAGCGGTTCGCCCAGGTCGGCGTCACGCACGAAACCCCAAAGCGTGCCCGTTTCGGATTCGTAGTCCAGCAGAAGCGAATCGCTGGCCACATAGCCGCGTTGGTCGGTCACGATGACGCGCACATTGTGCGTTTCGACCCGGGGGATGTGCCGGTCGATCCAGCTTGTGGAATCGGAGGCGACGTCGGTGCGGAATAATTGGCCGTCCACCAGCCATTCGTAACGATATGGAACGTTGCCGCCGCTCACATGCGCGTAGACCTTCAGGTCGATCGGCGGCCGGCCTTCATCGGGACTGACGCGCAGATCGACGCGATAGGCCGCGGCGCCCTGGGAACTGTCGAAACCCAGGTAGCCGCCCGTGCCGACCGCCGCGGGGGAGGATAGATATGGATTCGTATTGAACCGCGGCAGCATCGATTCGTAGGTGTAGATTTTGTAGCTCGGTCCCTCAGGTCCCCAATAATTATTGGTCAGGTCGATCGGGCCGGTGACGTAGCTCTGCAGGCCGTTTGGCAAGTTGTTGTTGTGGAAGTAAACTTTGGCCGGGTCGGCATAGCAGGTGAGTTGCCCGAGCATGGCCCAATATCCTCCCGGCAGAAAGTCGTTGTTGGCGACGTGAAGGCGGCGGGGCATGACCACGTCGAAGAAACTGCAATCCTCCCGTTCCACGCGAAAGATGTTATCGCGAACTTCCATGTCCCAGCCGCCGCCCCCGGCTCGCCACCAATCAGTTAGAAACGAACCGAACCGGTTACCAAGAACGCGTATCCGGCCTTCCCGATCCAGTTCGCGGAGCCAGATGTAGCCGCCCGGCATGTCGTTGCCGACCAGCGCCATATCATCCATCCGGCCGGCCAACTCGACGTAGCGCCGGATCGGGGCCGCCCCTCCGAGGTCGAGCCGATTGCCGGCGAATTCCATGCGGCAGATGCCGCCGACGCGGTTCTGGGGCGTGCTGTTGAAATATACGAGCCAGGAGGGATCGTAAGGATAGGCGGGCTGCAGATTGTATTCGCAGCCCGTCATCGACATGCGGGTGAAGTTGGAAAACGTCAGCACGCCGTACCGGTAATCCGGGTAGACAAAACGGCAGTTCTTCACGCGCACGTCGGAAAGGCGATTGGTGCTCAGCGAGGCCATCAGGGAGCCGGAACGGAAGGTGCAGTTATCGACGACGAGCAGGAATTCCTGGGGCGCGTCGAAACCCACTCCCACGACGCTTTGGAATTCGATTTCACGCAGCGTCAAGCCGCCCAGTCCGGTCCAATTCACGCAACTCAGGCACTGATCGAAACCCGTGCCGCCGGCACCACCGCGCCAGATCGCCCCGCCGCCTTCGATGGTGAGCCGGGCGCCGGCATTCCATGACGCGGGGATCTGGTAGTATTTTCCCACCATTTCGGCGTAAGGTCCGCCGGCCAGGCGAATCGTGCCGCCGTCGGGTTGCAGAGCGAAGACGGCTGCGACGATCGTGGCGTAATCGCCGGGCACGGTCACCGTTCTTTCGGCCGCGCCCGATCCGAGCGCCACGGCCGCCCACATGATCGCGGCCGACGGCAAAACGATTCGAGAGAAACGTTTCGCCATTTTTTTTGTCTCCCGCCCACGCGACGGACGATCGGAACAAACCGTTGTTTCCCGAAAGACTAATTCCTGATTTCACTTGAATCATTCCACTTCAATGGTTCCAAAGCAAGCACGATAAGGACTCAAGCCTCCATGCGGGATGCGCCCGCGGCCATTTCGTTGACATCATATTCATTGCAATTCACCGGCATCGGCGCCATCGTGATTACTAATCGGAGTTCAGAATACGATGAGTCCGGTCGGAAAGGTTATCCGGGCATCGACCATGTTTTCCTGTTCCAAATGTGGGAAAGAATTTGCCGGACAAGACGCGCAGGATCGAATGGCATCGATCAGCGGCAGCATCATGGGGGATGAATACATCGAAACATACTACTACTGCGCCGAGTGCGGAGTATACACCGTCGAAGTATGCCACGACCGATTTCTGGGCGAGGAAGAGGTTTCCGTGCAGGGACCGGTATCCAAGACGGAGGGTGATGAAAAGGTAGCCCTTATCCGGCGGTGTTCACGGCCATGGGACAAGAAATGCCGTTGCAAGGCGCACCGGACCTATTTCGGTGATTCCCTCGACTGACCGGCGAATCGAATAAGAGCGTGGAAATGCCTCACCCGGCGGGCGATGGCTTAACGACAAGATCATTATCCTCATCGACCATCGGCCCCAACGCGGAATTGTTCATTCCGCCGGCGGGGCGGCCCTGACGCCGCCGAGCGGATGACGCGTGACCGCGTCCCAGGCCAGTTCCTGCAACAGCCGGTTCAGCCTGGCGTCCCAATCGGGGTTGTTGGCCTTCGCCAGTTCGGGGGGTATGGGCAGGCCCACGGGACTGCGGCGGTAAATCACCGCGTAATGGCAATAGCCCGCCAGCACCTGCAACGGCGCCGTGGGGTGCCCCCAGGAGTCGCGGAAGAGATCCCACTGCTTTTTCAACCCGGGGGCCTGGCCGGCGACTATTTTCTCGCGCAATTCCAGCGCCGCCTGGGCGACCGGCACGATCAGCACCGCATTTTTGCCAAGGCGCTTGTTGATGCCGCGCACGTAATCCTCCATGTCGCGGAAATACCGCGCGTGCTGCTTCCGCAACTCGGCGATGTCGGTGGCGTCGTGATCAACCTTCTTGCGCACATCAAGCGGATAAATCGGTTCGTAGGTGTCGTTGGGCAGCCAGAATTCCTGGACCGTAATCCGAATATTTGGATTGTGCTCGAGGCCGAGTCGGGCGAAGTTTTCGATTCCCTCGTCGGGCAGCCAGATGGGCGAAAGCGTCAGCACGTCGACTTTGCCGGCGCGAAGGGCCGCCTTGGCCTCGTTCTTCTCCTCCGGCACGTCCCAATGTTGAATGACGCGCGAACCGCCAATCCGCGATGTGCCCACGGATTGGTGATCGGCGTAACCGGCGGATTTGGCCATCTCGTCGATGAGGTGATACACAAAAACGTGGAAGCTGTGACCGCAGGTGAAGACCCGCTGCCCGCGGGCAACGGGCGCGGCCAAACCATCGCTTTGCGCGGGCGCGGCCCCCGGCGCATTACCGGCCGGCAAGACGCCGACCGACAGTAATAAGATCAGCACCGCCCATGCGGCCCGCTTTCCGAATTGGATCCCGCTCATCATAATGTCAACTCCTCGATCGTGATAGGATACCGTGGCCGTCGAACCGGCGGCGGCTCCGAGCAATCGAACATGGCCGGCGCTCGCGCGGCGAGAAGCCGGCGATTGCGCGGCCGGACTATCTCTTCAGAACGACCACGCCCGCCGACAGCGGCGGCATCATGAAATGCGCGCGGCCGCCATCGAGCCGGACGGCGGCCGCCTCGGGCCTCACCGCCTCGGGCGCATCGAGCGTATTGCGGGCCATGGGCGAGCCGGGCGCCACCAATTGCATTTCGGCCGCGCGGGGCTTGTCGTTCCCGACAAGGATCACCGACACCTCGACGGCCTCTTCGGACGGATTGACAGCCTTGAGGCACACCGTTTGCCCATCCTCGCTGCGCGTGGCCACCGCGTTGAGCGGTCCTTCGTCGCCCTCGAGCGCGACGCGCAGGGGAGCGTAATGGTCATGCCATAGCTTCATGACGACGTAGTTGGGCGCCGGAAACCAGCCCTTCTGGTCGAAGTTGATGAAGGCGTTGTCCCAGTTCGACGCCGAAACGTGACGCAGGAACAGGGCCGGGGCGGCCATGCCCACGAATCCCCCGCAGCGCTCGAAACCGTTGAGCAGGCCGCCGCAGTAAAGCCCCGTGCGCCAATCGGTGCTCTGGGCGTTCCATTCCGAGACGTAGATTTTCAGGTCGGGATTGGCCGAAGTCTTGATCAGAGCCTCGACCTGGTGGAAAAACGCTTCGTAATCGCGCGGCCCATCGGCGAAGCGGCGTGGGTCTTCGTAATGATGAATGCTGAGGTAGCCGGCCAGCGCGGCGCACTCGCGGATCACCACCGCGTTCCAGCCGTTCGAGGGCCGCCCGTTGTCGAATCCGCCGCTGCCGCAGACGGCGATCTTTATCGACGGATCGACCGCCTTCAGCGCCGGCACGAACTCCTTGACGATCCGGCAATATTCGTCGGCCCCGACCGGCCAGGTTTCGTTGTCGATCTCCCACAGCGTAACGCCGTATGGCTCGGGGTGGCCGTTTTTCGCCCGCACGCGGCCCCAGGTCGAGTCCGCCGGGCCATTGCAGTATTCGAGCCAGTCGCAAGCCTCGCGCACGTAGGCGGCGCGCGGCGTTTCGGGATCGTGGCGGCCGGCGTTGATGACGATGAGGGGTTCGGCCCCGAGCCGCCGGCAAAGCGCGATGAACTCATCGGTGCCCAGCGAATTGACGTCGTCGTCGTCCCAGATCGTGATGGGGAACTTGCCGCGCCGCGCCTGGGAACCGATGCCGTTCTTCCAGCGGTAACGCTCGGCGTAGCACCCGCCGGGCCAGCGGATGACGGGCGGCCGGAGCCCCTTCATCGCCGCCAGCAGGTCGGGCCGGAAGCCGCCGCCCAGGCGCACCGATTCCGCCATGAGGCTGGCCTGGTCGAT
>JAMCWS010000268.1:442-7486 GCA_023480605.1 bacterium | reverse complement strand
TAAAGAGTCACGATCAGAAGCAGGTTCTGAAGCACCTTTTGCAGGAGGCCGAGGGGCAGGATTTCGGGCACGACCCCCTCGACCACTTTGGGATATTTCTTCGCCAGGACGTCGACAAGGCTTTGCGTTTCCTGGCGCGTCAGAAGTTCATGGGAATGGGCCTTGAGCACCTCGGTCAGGTGCGTGGCGATGATGGTCGACTGGTCGACGACCGTGTAGCCCAGGGCCTGCGCCTGCTCGCGCTTGGCCTCGGGGATCCATAATGCCGGCAGGTTGAATGCCGGCTCGGTGGTGGGCGTGCCGCCCAGGTCCTCGCCGGTACCGTCTTCGGCCGCCATGGCCAGCAGGTGGCCGGGTTTCATCTCGTATCCGGCCACGACGCATCCCTTGATGAGGATGGAATAGCCCGACGCCTTGAGTTCCAGGTTGTCGCGGATGTGGACGGGAGGGACGACGAAGCCCCACTCCTGGGCGAACTGGCGCCGCAACGATTTGATCCGGTCAAGCAGATCGCCGTTCTGGTCGGCGTCGACCAGCCCGATCAGGCCGTAGCCGACTTCCAGCGAAACCAGGTCCAGGGGCGGCAGGGTATCGGCCGCCTCGGGTGCGGCGGCTGCCTGGCGCTGGCTTTCGAGCTGGCGGGTCTCGACTTCGGCGGCCTCGCGCCGCTTCATGGACTGCGCCGCCGCCCAGGCGACGAAGCCCGTCATCGAGGCCAGGGTCATGAACGGCAGAGTCGGCATCCCGGGCAGCAGACCGAAAATCACCAGCATGACGGCGGCGACTCCCATCGCGCGCGGCTGGAAAAGTATTTGATGGCTGACGGTCTGGCTCAGGTTGGCCTCGCCCGCGGCGCGGGTCACCACCAAGCCGGCCGCCGTCGAAACGATCAGCGAGGGGATCTGGCTGACCAGCCCGTCGCCGACGGTCAGCAACGTGTAAATCTGGGCCGCCTGGGCCACGTCCATGCCGTGCTGCATGACGCCGATGACCAGGCCGCCGACGATGTTGATGACCAGGATCATGATGCCGGCGACGGCGTCGCCGCGGACGAACTTGCTGGCGCCGTCCATGGCGCCGTAGAAATCGGCCTCCTGCTCGATCTTCTTGCGCCGGGCGCGCGCCTCGGTTTCGTTGATGAGGCCCGCGTTCAGATCGGCGTCGATGCTCATCTGCTTGCCGGGCATGGCGTCCAGGGTGAAGCGGGCCGACACCTCGGCGATGCGGCCGGCGCCCTTGGTGATGACGACGAAATTGATCACGATCAGAATGCAGAAGATGATCAGCCCGACGACGTAGTTGCCCCCCACCACGAAGCTGCCGAAAGACTCGATGAGGTTGCCCGCCGCATGGGTTCCTTCGTTGCCGTGGAGCAGGATCAGGCGCGTCGTGCCGATGTTGAGCGCCAGGCGATAAAGAGTCACGATCAGAAGCAGGGTCGGAAAGACCGAGAAATCCAGGGGCTTGATTGTGTAGATGCCGATGAAAAGGATGAGGAGCGAGGCGGTGATGCTCAGCGTCAGCAGCAGGTCCATCAGGAAAGCAGGCACCGGCACCACCATGATCAGCACGATGCCGATAATGGCCAGCGGCAGGAGCGCGTCGCGGTTGTTTTGCAGCAGCAACAGCGGCGAGGTTTGGGAAACGGGCTGGAGCGGAGCGTTGGCCATCGGTGCGCGGCGATCCCGAACGCAAACGGATGAGTGTCCCTTGGTGGGGCATCCGGGAAATAATGCAACTTACCGGCCAAATCCGGTCGCAGTCCCGATTCGGCCGCGCCGGCGCTTTCCGGAGAAGCGAATCGGTCCGCCGCCGGGCCGCTTGTCGGTTTTGTAAGTGATTGAAATATCTAGTCTTGCGCCGCGCGCGGCACCCCTGCCGCCAAGCTGCGCTCCCGGCCCTGCCGGGGCGGGGCGACGCCGCGCGTCCCTTCCCAAACCATCAATTTCGCGCCAATATTCCGACGTTTTACGCCGTAAGGCATGCGAACGCGTCAATTTTTTGGAGGTCGGCGATAACGTGCCGCTTGATTCGCTTGCTTGACTTATCGCCCGGCCATGGCCGATCGGGCGGCCCGGTGTCCGGTTTTCCAAACACCGACGCGCGACAAACGCCAAGCGCGCGACCAGCTAAATTGTTGCCGTATGCAACGCATGGGTTGGCCGTTTGACGCGTATTGCATCGCTTTGGAGGCGCGCTACTGGCGCGTCACATTCGTATCGACGCTTGGGGCCGGTTCCCGCTCGTCATCGTGTTCCCGTTCGCAAACGGCAATTTGTATCCATCACATGCAGCCCGAGGTTTCACGAAACGGGCGCGGGTGGGGTGACGGGGCGAACGGAAAATTTTTTCCCCGGCGGGTCATCTTGAGAAAAAAATAACAAATTAAAGTGAACATTTTCACAATCTTTTTGCTCGATGACTCATTTCACAAGTTGCCCGGCTATTGATGATGTGTGTTATCTATGACTGAAATCACTTCACTTATGGCAATACGCGACCTTGTTTCGCCTCACCCTTGTCTTCCGTTTGCGGGTGAGTCAAGTAGAATAATGAATTCAATGGCATCCGTCGTGAAAATTGTGTATGATTGCACTCAATAACCTTTGTCCGCAGGAGTCACACCACCCATGCCAAGAGCCGCCATCAAATCCAACAACCCCAAAACGCGTGCTAAAACACCCAAGCGTCACCCCGTGCGCATCACGGAACTGGTGCTTCGCGACGCCCACCAGTCACTCCTGGCGACCCGCATGAAGACCGTCGACATGCTGCCCATCTGCGAGCGGCTCGACAAGGTCGGTTATTGGTCGCTCGAGGTTTGGGGCGGCGCGACTTTCGACACCTGTCTGCGTTACCTGGGCGAAGACCCATGGCAACGGCTCCGCCAACTCAAACGGGCTCTGCCCAGGACTCCCCTGCAAATGCTCTTCCGCGGCCAGAACATCCTGGGTTATCGCCACTACGCCGACGACGTCGTCGAGCGGTTCGTGGACAAGTCGATCGAGTACGGCATGAACGTCTTCCGCATCTTCGACGCCCTGAACGACTTGCGCAACATCGAGACCGCCGTTCGCCGGGTCATCAAGGGCGGCCAGCACGCCCAGGGCGCGATCTGCTACACCGTCTCGCCTGTCCACACGCTCGAGATATTCGTCGACATGGCCCGCCGGATCGAAGACATGGGCTGCCATTCACTCGTCATCAAGGACATGGCCGCCCTGCTGCTGCCCATGCCGGCCTTCGAACTGGTCACGGCCATCAAGGCTGCCGTCATGATCCCCGTCCACGTTCACACCCATTCGACCACGGGCGTCTCGCCGATGGTCCTGATGAAAGCGATCGAAGCCGGGGCCGACGGCGTCGACACGGCCATCAGTTCCCTTTCGCTCGGGTCGGGGCACGTGCCCACCGAGTCGCTCGTCGAGAGCTTCAGGAGCACGCTTTTTGACACGGGTCTCGACCAGGACAACCTGCTGCCGATCGCCGACTATATCCGCGGCATCCGCCCCAAATACAAGGAGTTCGAGACCAGTTTCTCGGGGGCCGATACGCGCATCTTCACCAGCCAGATCCCCGGCGGGATGATCTCCAACATGGAGAGCCAGTTGCGCAATCTGGGCTGCCTTGATCGCCTCGACGAAGTGATGGAGGAGGTGCCCAAGGTGCGCGCCGACATGGGTTACATCCCACTGGTGACGCCCACCTCGCAGATCGTCGGCACGCAGGCCGTAATGAATGTGCTCATGGGCGGCCGTTACAAGAGCGTCTCCGAAGAGAGTCGCAACGTCTTCAGCGGCCATTACGGCGCCACGCCGGCCCCCGTCGACGCGGCGATTCAAAAGCAGATACTGGGTGACGAAGCGCCCATCGCCTGTCGTCCGGCCGATCTCATCCCCAACGAGTGGGACAGGCTCAAGACCGAGGTCGATGGCAAGGCCCGCGGCGACGACGACGTCCTCTCCTACGCTGTTTTCCCGAAGGTCTGGCTGGATTATTACGAGAAACACATCAAAGCCCCCGCCACCGGGGGCGACGGAAAGACCGAGTCGCCCCCCGTCGCCGGCACGCCCGTCAGGTTCGCGTCGGAAGCGGCGGCCGGGCGCTGGTCGTCACTTGCACTCCATTCGAGTCGCAGGTGGAAGTGCTGGAAGCCTGACCCGGCCCGCCGGCTCCAAATCTTACTATCCCCGCCATGTCACCGCCGCGGTTCGAACCGGACCGCGGCGCTTTTCGTGTCGTGCCCGAGCACGATTTCGCTCACGATAACGAAAATGCGCATGGGGCCCACCTCCGGTCGGATTTGGCGAGACAGACCGACCTCCAGTCTGGTATGTATGGGGCAATCCCGGGCGAATACGCCGAGGAGGCATCGCGCCATGCCGTCGCTACCGATCAGTCGCCGGAATTTCCTCAAGTCGGCGGGAGCCCTGGCCGGAGCCGTGGCCCTCGGCGGCCGCGCGGAAGCGGAAGCGCCGCCAGCGCCGCTCCCTGCCCGCCGCCCGAACATCCTCGTCATCCTCTCCGATCAGCAACACTGGCGCGCGCTGGGGTGCATGGACCCGTTTTTCACGACGCCCCACCTCGACGCGCTGGCGCGCGAAGCGGCCGTCTTCGAAAGCAACTTCTGCACAACACCGCAGTGTTCGCCCAGCCGCGCAACATTGATGACGGGCCTCATGCCCCACCGCACGGGGATCGTCATCAACGTTGGCAACTCCACCAATGCCGACCCCGAGCCTCACGCCCCTCCCTGCCGGCGGCCAAACATCGGCTCGATGCTGCGCGCGGCCGGCTACCACACGGCCTATTTCGGCAAATGGCACCTGGACTGGCCGGTCGAGGCCGCCACGGGATGGAACGAATGCCGGCTCAACCGGATCACCGACGCCCAGACGACCTCCGCGGCCGTGGATTTCCTGGCCCGGCGCACCGCCGCCACCGAGCCTTTCGCGCTGTTTCTCTCCTACGTGAATCCCCATGACATCTACGAATTCGACGCCCTTCGCGCCGGCGGCCCGGGCGACGCCCGTCGGCTTCCCCCCGGCGATGGGATTACGCTCCCACGTTCCTTTAACGAAGAAAATTTCGCCCGCAAACCGGCCGCGCAGAAAGCCTTCATGACCGAAGACCAGGGACGCCCTTCGTGGGGCGGAGATCAGGCCGACTGGCAATCCTACCGCGCCCTCTACCGCGAAAAGGTCCGCCTCTACGATGCCCAGGCCGGGCGGGTGCTCGGCAAGTTGCGCGAGATCGGCGCGCTCGAGCATACGATCGTCATCGCCACGGCCGATCACGGCGACATGGACACCCACCACCGGCTCATCTACAAGGGCCCGTTCATGTATGACCAACTGGTCCGGGTGCCGATGATCGTGCGCGTGCCGGGGCAATACGGCGGCCAGGGAGGCCGGCGAGTCGCGGAGGCCACCTCCAACGCCGACCTCGTGGCCACGCTGCGCGACTTCGCCGGGCTGAATCCCGACACCTCCGACGGCCTCTCGTGGAAGCCTTTCCTCACGGGGAGCGGACTTGTGCCCCCGCGCGAGTTTGTCATCAGCCAATACTACGGCAAACAGCGGTGGTTCAATCCCATCCGGATGCTGCGCACGGCGCGTTACAAATACAATTGCTACCTGGGGGCGGGCGAGGAGTTTTACGATTTGCGCGAAGATCCCGACGAACTGATCAACCGGGCCGGCGACGGGGGTTACGCGGCCCCGTTGGGCGAATTGCAGGCGGCGCTGCGCGACTGGATGCGGCGTAATGACGACCCGTTCCTTACGTATTATCGCACGACCCGCGACGGCCGGGTAATCCCGGACGGCAGGGGTTGGACCGGGGCCGCGAAGGGATAACCGGCCGGCGTCGCCGGGCGCGCGTGGCTTTCGATAAGAATTGGTCGCTTCATCAGTATTTCGGATCGATGGCCGCCGGACGGCGGCGTGGGGCGGATATTGGCAGCGTCCGTCCGACCGCACTTGATAACTGATTTTGTTGCGCATGCGCGTGTCCGGAAAAACGCCGACTCTTCGTGCGCATCCTGCGGCGGCGCGGGCCGGGATGGCCGCCGTCGGCTTTTTTCCGCAGTTGCCCAAGCCCTCGCCGTTTGTTATAAGTGAGAGGCACGAACATTGATTCGTTCGGTAATCCGGAGCGGAGGAGAATGTTGTCCGATGAGCAAGTATCGGGTCATGATCGTCGACGATGACGATGACACGCGAAAGATGCTCGCCTTGGCGCTGCAGCCGCGTTACGAAGTCGTGGAGGCCGGCGACGGACTCGACGCCCTCAGTAAACTGGAAACCCATGAGCCGGATTTCGCCATTATCGATATCATGATGCCCATGATGGACGGTTACCAGTTATGCGAAGCCATCCGCCGCCACCCGCGATTCAACGTCATGCAAGTGATGTTCCTGTCGGCTTACGGATCCAAGGAAAACGTCCAGCGCTCCTACGCCGCCGGCGCCAACCTGTTCATGACCAAGCCGGTGAATCCATCCCGAATCCTAAAAAACATTGATTTTACGATTGAACACGAGCCCCCGCCGCTACGCCGCAAACGATACACGCTGAAGGAACTCGAAGCGCTCGATATTCTACAGGAGGAAAACGAGAAAGCCCGCGTGCGCGTTAAGGCGGAATCGCAATCTCGAGAGCAACCGGCGCCCCCGCCGCGGCCGACCCCCTCCCCTACGCACCGGTCGGCTCCGCAGACCGGATATACGGCCCAGCCGCAGCCGCAACCCGCGCCGCAATCCACGCCGCAATCCGCGCCGCAACCCGCGCCGCAACCCGCGGCTCAGGCGCAGGCCCGTCCCGCCGACGTCAACCACGGCCCCGTCCACCCCCGGGTGCTGGTCGTCGATGACGATCTTGAGCTGTTGCGAATGATGGACCTGGCCCTTCGCGACTACTTCGAGGTGGCCCGGGCCGCCAACGGCATCGAGGCGATCGAGCGGATGGTGGATTGCGAGCCCGACCTGATGCTGCTCGACATCATGATGCCCAAGATGAACGGCTACCAGTTGTTGCAGTCGA
>JAMCWS010000268.1:0-432 GCA_023480605.1 bacterium | reverse complement strand
CTTCAGGGGATCGCCCACGCGCCCGGCTTTCGCGTCCGGCCGAAAAAACTGACGATGCGCGAGATCAAGGAGCGGCTCTTCCAGGAAGAAAAGGAGCGCGAGCGGATGGTGGATTGCGAGCCCGACCTGATGCTGCTCGACATCATGATGCCCAAGATGAACGGCTACCAGTTGTTGCAGTCGATCCGGCGCAACGCGGTTTTCAGCGAACTGCCGGTGGTGGTGCTGTCGGCCAAATCGAGCGACCGCGACCGCGAATACGCCGCGCGCCTGGGCGCAAACCATTTCCTCGCCAAACCCTACCGGATGGAGGAACTGATCGAGGTCCTTCAGGGGATCGCCCACGCGCCCGGCTTTCGCGTCCGGCCGAAAAAACTGACGATGCGCGAGATCAAGGAGCGGCTCTTCCAGGAAGAAAAGGAGCGCCGGGAG
>JAMCWS010000430.1 GCA_023480605.1 bacterium | reverse complement strand
AAGATCCGCCATCTCGAAATGGTCGTGGGCGACGGCGGCGTGCGCCTTAACTGTACGCTGCACCCCGCCGACAGGATCTGGGGGCTGGGGGGGGCCATCGGCTCCCTCAACAAGCGCGGCAAACGGTATGTCCTATACGCCACCGACGAACCGCTGCACACGCCGGACAAGGAGTCGCTTTACGGCTCGCACCCGTTTGTCATCATCGACGGCCAGCGGACGTTCGGCCTGTTGATCGACTTTCCCGGCAAGATCGTCTTCGACGCCGGCTTCACGCATCGCGACCAGCTGGAAATCACCGTCGCCGGGTCCGACTTCGATCTCTACATTTTCGACGCCGCGGACAAGCTGGCCATCATCCACGAGTATCTCGAATTGACCGGGGCGCCGTTCGTCCCGCCGAAATGGGCTTTCGGATTCCAGCAGAGCCGCTGGAGTTATCCCGACGAAACAACCATCCACGATGTGGCGGGTCGTTTCCGCGCCAACGATCTCCCCTGCGACGCCATCTATATGGATATCGACTACATGGACCACTACAAGGTGTTCGAGATCGATCGGCGCCGCTTTCCCGATTTCGCCCGATTCGCGGGCGAGATGAAGGCGATGGGATTCAAGCTGATGCCCATCGTCGATCCGGGCGTGAAGATCGAAAAAGGCTACCGGATTTACGAGGAGGGCCGGCGTGGGGGCTACTTCTGCCTCGACGAACACGGGCGTGATTTCGTCGCCGCCTGCTGGCCCGGCGTGGTTCATTTCCCCGACTTCCTGCGTCCCGAGGTGCGCCGCTGGTGGGGCGAGCAATACCTCCCGCTGATTGAGCAAGGGATCGCCGGCTTTTGGAACGACATGAACGAACCGTCGATCTTCTACACTCCCGACGCGTTGCACAAGGTGCTTTTGGCGGCCGCGCAATACAAGGACTTTAACGCCTACGGCTGGGAGTTCGGATCCATCCGCGAGCGGCTCATGGGCTTGCTCAACAACCCCGAGTATTACCAGCACTTCTACCAGACGCGGCTTGACGGCGCACATGTCCTCCATCACGAAATCCATAACCTGTACGGTTTCGACATGACCCGGGCCACGGCCGACGCGTTGCGCGAGCATTTCACCGACCGCCGCTTCCTGCTTCTCTCGCGCAGCAGTTACACAGGCCTTCACCGGTTCGCGGCCGTCTGGACCGGCGACAACGACAGTTGGTGGGATCACCTGCTGGTGCACATGCGGACGGTGATGTCTTACAACCTGGCGGGTTACCTTTATGTCGGGGCCGACGTCGGCGGATTCAACGGCAACGTGTCGCCCGAACTGCTCATCCGTTGGATGCAACTGGGGGCCTTCACGCCCCTGTATCGCAACCACTCGGCGCTGGGCACGCGGCAGCAGGAGCCTTGGGAGTTCGATGAAGCCGATCTGACCATCATGCGCGACGTTCTCAAGTTGCGTTATGCGTTGCTGCCTTACGCATATGCGGAATTCATGCACGCAGCGGCGCAAATGCGGCCGTTCATATTGCCGTTGGCGTTTCTCTACGCGACCGACGAGGCCCGCGACGTCGAAGACCAATTCATGTACGGACGGTCGCTGATGGTCGCGCCCGTTCATCAGCCCGGCCGGATGGGCCGGCCGGTGCATCTGCCTGAGGGTCGATGGCTTCTCTGGAAGGCGCGACGCCACGACGAACGCGAGATGCGCGTCATGGGGGCGGGCGATCATTATGTCGCGGCCGCGATCGACGAAATCCCGCTGTTCATGAAGGAAAACGCGTTGGTTACCCTCGGCCGGCCGATGAATTACGTCGGCGAGCACGAAAACACGGAACTGATCGTCGTCGGCCTGGTTACCGGCGAAGCCGAATTCGTGCACTACGAAGACGACGGCGCGAGCAACGCCTATCGGGAGGGCGCGTATTCGACGCTGACAATCCGCGTGGGCCGCGCCGGCGGCGATTACGTTTATGAACTCGAAGCCGCCGAAGACCCACGCTACCCGTTAAAAGTGCGTCGGCTGGCGTTTGAAATATACGACGAAACGGGGACGCTTCACCGTCATGCGATCGATGTCAGAAAAGGCCTTGGCAGTCAATCCGGGAGGCCGGCGATCACACGGCAATCGCGTTACCATGGCGATTGAAATACGGCAAAAGGCGTCTGTAATAGGCCCTTTCCTTTCAGTCCTCGCGTCGTTTCGCGGGAAAGCTCTGCGTTACGGTCTACAAAATACGCCCCATATACGATGACCGCATCGATGCGGAGTTACAGCTAAGAAGGGACTCAACCAGTCAGATATGTTTTTCGGATTGCAGCAATCAGTGCGTACCTTTTATTCGCCGTTTTGGGTTCTGGATTATGAATAAACGTACATAAGAGTGCCGCGGCAAAATTCGGATCATGGGATGAGTCAGTCCATCGATATTTGTCTCATAAGAAACATTCCGGCGAATTTCACCCAGACCGAGCTTATCTTGGCCGGGGGAGTTTTCATTGGAGAGTTTCACCAAGCATGCCCTGGATCTGTGGCTCGAACCCGAGACGCGGGTGCTGGATTTCCGGACGCTGGCGCCGGGTGAAAGCCCGGCGGCGGTGACCGAGGCGCTGGCCTTGGCCAAGGACGAACCAATCATATACACGGGGCGCCAGTACCTTCAGTCCTACCTTTCGTGTGTCGCTTTGGTGAATGATCAGGTAGGCAAATTGTTAGATGCATTGGAAGGCTGTTCCTACGGCGACTACACAATCATCGTTTTCACCAGCGACAACGGTTCCATATATCAATTGCGATCGCCGCTGCGGCGCTGGAAATCGCTGGGGCGTCGAGATCGCCGCGCGCGATAGGCATCAAGAGACAGGAAAGCCGATCCTGACTCGCCGGACCGATCACCGGATAATAACGCGCAGGACCTGGGCGAAGAGGCGCGGGAGGGCTTCGAAGCTTTGGAGGGCGAAAAGGCGGCCATGGCCGGCGTCGGCCAGGGCGCGGCAAAGGTCGCGGTCCATATTAAGGTCCTCGATCATGATGACGTGGAGAGCGTCGAAACGTGCGGCGAGGGAAAGAGGATTGCCGCCCTGGGTAACGCTGCCGTCGGTGATGATCACGCCGACGCTGCGGCTGCGGCGCGAACCACGGGCAAGGTCGCGCGCGGCGGTGGTCAGGGCGGCCTCGAGATTGGTATAGCCGAACCGCGCTTCTTCAAAGATGCGGTTGACCATCGGCCGCAGGGGCAGGGGGTCGCCCAGGCGCTTGATCGTGGTCGCGCCGGACTGAAAGAGCGTGATGCTGTAACGCTGGGACCGCGATCTACAGGCGAGTACGGCCGCCGTGACGGCCGAGAGGGCCAGTTTGCGCCCGATCATCGAGAGGCTTGTGTCGAGCATCAGGGCGATGTCGAGTTCGCGTTCGAGGCGCAGCCCCACCTTGAGGTTATGCGACGTAGGATGGGGTTGGGCGACCCACTCGTCGAGCGACTCTTCGAGCAACAACTCGCCGCGACCGGGTTCTGTGTAAGGCTCGATGACCAGGCGCTTGAGCGTGGCGGCGGACTGGATGATCTGGCGGGCGCGGCGGATGATGGCCTCGACGACTTCGCGGTCCAGGGCGGCGCGCAGGTCGGCGCGGCCGCCGAATTTTTGCGTGAGGGCGTGATACTCCGAGGCGAGCGCAAAACCGTCCTGCTCGCCCTCCTCTGAAAGACCGGCCAGCTTGCAGAGGTCGCGCAGGGAGACCGTGACGGCGGCCTGGCGGACATCGGCGCGGTGTTTGTCGCGCATGGCGGCCCGGTCGTAGAGATACGGCCGGCGCAGGCGGCGCGCTTGTTTCAGTTCGGCAGGGGACTCAGGGAGTTTTTTTTTATCTCTTCCAACCAGGCGTCGAGCGTGCCGAGGGCGTTGAGGCTGGTTTCCTCGGCCGGTTCGATGCGACTGGCCAGCGCCATGCGCGCGGCGCGGTCGAAGGCGTCGTCGGGCGAGAGGCCGTCAACGGCGAGCAGGGCCAGCGCGAGACGCACGAGGCTGATGGCGGCCCGGATCGATGCGCCGCGACGGAATGCAGTGTCACGCCGCGTGAGGCGCACAAGGTCGATGGCGCGGTTGATGAGGGCATCCAGGTCGGCCGCCGCGGCACCCTCCGGCAGGGGAGAATCGGTCAGGTTCAGGCGGACGATTTCGGCTTCCTCGGCAGCGCACTGGTAATCGATGAAGAGCAGTTCGAACCGGTCGCGCAGGGCTTCCGAGAGCTCGCTGGTGGCGATGAATTCGCGCGGATTCATCGTGGCCACAACCTGGAATCCGGTGGTGGCGTGAACCGGCCCCAGCATCGGGACCTGCAGCAGGCGCTCGTCGAGGGCTGGCAGCAGAAGATTCTGCACCGACTCGGGCAGACGGTTGAGTTCGTTGATGAACAGGATGCCGCCCTTGGTCATGGCCTGGTGAAGCGGACCGGGGATGAAATGCTCCGAACGGTAGCCATCCCGCATGACGGCGGCAGGATCGAACCAGCCGGCCATCTTCTGTTCAGTGAAACGCTCGTCACCGTCGACGCGCCACGACGGGCGCCCCCGGTCCGTGATGGCGGCGAGGATCAGGTGCGTCTTGCCAACGCCAACCGGACCTTCGAGAAGAAGGTTAAGTCCGGCGTCAAGCGCGGCACGGACCTGGGCGAGTTCGGACTGGCGGCCGATCAGCATGACACATTATCCCCGCACAAGGCACGTCGGGGCGGATCAAATCATTGGTAACTTGTCTGCCGGGCGTAACAGGCGCTGCCCCGAACCATAAAGGGGCCGCTTGTTAAAGAAGGTCACGGCCCTATCGTCCTGCATCCTAATGGACTGACGGCTCAGCGGCAACGGAATTCCCGGGCCACTTCGGTACCCGGCGCCCGCGGGGCAACTTCGCGCAGAGCCCGCCCAAATCGAAGTCGACAAACTTACCGCGATATCATTTCCGGCGCCTCGATGGATGCCAATACTTTCGCATACCTTGCGAATCCGGGGTTTTTTACAGGCGTGATGGAAGGGAGCCCGGTGAAAGACTGGCTCGAGAACCGCAACTTTGCCACTGATGGATCGAATGGCGGATTCTATGCCATGAATACATGTGATTATGGCCAACCGGTTCCCTGAACTCCGGCCAGAGCATATAAAGGCCCCGGCCAAGCGGCGCCCGGTCGGGGGAATGTTCACATGGGAACCATAGTTGCTCGATTTTTGCCGGAAATGGAGCTGGTTTCGGACTCCATGAGGGCGGATTGAAGTGTTTTTGGTTTTCGCTTGACTCCCTCCCGCCACTTGATATTATTTCACTTACCACCAAGTGGGTGGGTAGCTCAGTTGGTTAGAGCACTAGCCTTACAAGCTGGGAGTCGGGCGTTCGAATCGCCCCCCACCCACCAGCAAATCGCCAATAAAATCAGGGGTTTTGTGAGACTCGCGCGATTTTACAAAACTCATGATTCCGTCCTGATTCGGCTTGATTCCGGCCTTGTTCTCGGAAACATTCCGGCATATTTCCGGACCCCCCGACCGGGCGCAACCTGGCCGGGATTTTTTTACTCTGGCCCCGCCTGACGGCCCCGACGATGACGACGGCGGACGGACCCGCTCGGCGGCAACCCCGCCGTCCCGGCTCGACCGCCCCGGCCCCCGGCACGCGCGCGAGGTGAGACCAACCCGGCAATCGAGTCGGCCCGATTACCCCGGCGGCCACGATGGCCCAAAGACGCGATTCCGTGACCGTGGCGGCCTTTTTCACCCCCCGACCCAACGGGGGGGGACCCGTCCGGGGCGGCCGGCGGCCCGTGGCGGGCGAATACAGATCCAGTTATTCTTCCCTGTTGACATTTTTTCGTGGTGGGGACAATCTCCCGCTTACAGCACGGGATATTTTTACCTACTGAAAGCGAATCGACTGGAAGACATGACCATGCGGAACGCAAGGCTTTTTGTCTCATCTGCGGCCCTGTCCATGCGTTACATCGGACTGGGCGCAATTCTATTTACTATGGCACTCGCCAACGGCGCCTGGGCGAAGGTGATTTTCGTCAAGTCCGGGGCCACGGGGGCCAACAACGGCGATTCGTGGACCGACGCCTATACGAATCCGCAAAACGCTCTGGCCGCCGTGGCGTGGTGCGCCGTGGGGCCCGCCTCGGCGTCCGGCACCGGTGACAACGGGAACGGTTATCCCCGGCCGATCCTATTCCACGACCTGGCCCCGGGCACGCTGCCCTTCATCGAATCCTGGTATCAACTGGGCGTGCCGGCCGACGTGCCCGACCGCGATCCGGCCAGGACCGCAGGCGAAGCGTTCAAACGCAAATTCCCCAATCGCACCGTGCTCTACCAAAGCCTTGATGGCTGCCAGTTACTCAATCCCCGCCAGCGGTTCGAAGACTGGGACCTGACCGACCCGGCCGTCGTCGCCAGGTCCGCGCGCCTGCGGTCGATGCTGGCCCTCGACCCGATTACCGACTTCCTCGGCTATTTCCTTTACGACGCCGGCGCCGACAGTCGCAACGCGATCGCCGCCGACGCCGGGACGGCAACGATCGAGGTGGGCGACACCGCCCCGTTCAAGCCCAATACCCACCCGCGCGCCGTCGGCGAACTGGGTCCTTCCCTGGGGCGGAGCGAGTATATGAAGGATGTTGTCCTTTGCCCGCGCCGCGCCTCGGGCGAGCTGGACTGGCTCGGCGCCGAGATGGCGACGATCATGGCGATCGACCCGGCCGCCGGCGCAATCACCGTCCGCCGCTGGCGCACCACCCGCCCCTGGCGTGCCCACCAGGCCGGAACCTATGTCGCCACCAGTTCCAACCTGATGTTCTCGCCCAACCGGCTGGCCGGGATGAAGCTGACCGAGCGCTGCGCGGCCGAACCGATCTGGCGGCCGATGATGCCCAACCTGACCCGCTTCTGCCCCATTGATCCCCGCACGGGCCTCAACGCCGCGCAGTGGCTGGCCCGCCACGTGATCGAAACCAAGCGCCGCTATTACCCCCTGAGCGACGGGTTGGTGTTCGACGTCTCGATCGGCAGCCACACCCCCTCGACGCGCGTTTCCGACCGCATCGATTGCGACTTGGACGGCCGCTCCGACAACTTCTTCTTCGAAGGCGTTAATCACTGGCCACTCGCGAATTACGACTACATGCACGCCATCCGCTACGGAGTTGAAGGGAAGT
This sequence comes from bacterium, assembly GCA_023480605.1. Classification (GTDB taxonomy): domain Bacteria; phylum Sumerlaeota; class Sumerlaeia; order MVZB01; family MVZB01; genus JAMCWS01. Next base: position 352 of record JAMCWS010000430.1, on the reverse strand, counting down.
TCGAGGGCCTGGGCGAGGAGTCCCTCATCGCCTGGGATTCCAACTACGCCGAGGACCAGCGCCTGTTCGACCTGCTCAACGGCGCCGAGTTCGAGCACAGTATGATCCTATTCAACGGGCCGCGCCGGTTCATGTACTCGAGCAACCTCGACCGCCTCCTCCTTTGGAACGAGCGGGCGCGGCGGCCCCATGTTACTTTTGTCCACAACAAGTATCCCGACGAAGCGTATCACGGCGGCGACGCGGCCGCGCTCAAGCCGCCGATGCTGCTCAGCCACTACCGGCTCGACATGGCCTCGGCCTGCATGGGCACCGGCTACGTCGGCAAGCGCCCAGCCTTCGAACCGGCGGC
>JAMCWS010000017.1:343-7567 GCA_023480605.1 bacterium | reverse complement strand
TCATGACGGTTTGAAATCCCGGCGGACGCCCTCCTCGAACTCCTCGCGCGTCAGGTTGGACGTGAGCTCGCCGTGTGGCGGCTCGAGGACGGGGGCGGTTTCGGCCAACGGGGCGTCGAACGGCGTAAGGGGATTTCCCCGCAGGCGTTCGGCCATGCGCTCGATCTTGTGCACGGCGCCGTCGTAGGCCGCGCGCGGCCCGTCGGTCACGTGGGCGTTGCTCAGCAGGATCATCCGGTGGCGCACGTGGTCGAAGATGGCCAGCGTGTCGGCGATCATGAAGTAGCAGTCGGGCAGGCGCAGGTCGTCAGGGTTGGCGTCGGGCAGGCGTTCGAATCGCCGCACGAGATCATAAGCCATGTAGCCGACGGCGCCGCCGATGAAGGGCGGCAGGTTCGGGTCGGGAGCCGGCCGGTAACGCTGCATGAAATCGCGCAGGAAGGCCAGCGGATTGGGGCAGTTATCGAAGACTTTTTCGTCGCCCCCGTGGACCACGTTGACTTCGTCGTTGCGGCTGCGGATAAGGATGCCCGGGTGGCAGCCGATGAATGAATAGCGGCCCAGCCTCTCGCCGTGCTCGACGCTTTCGAGCAGGAAGGCATGGTCGCCGTCGGCCAGCTTGCGGAAGGCCGAGACGGGCGTCTCCATGTCGGCCAGCAACTCGGCCCAGACCGGGATCAGGTTTCCCTGCCGGCAACGTTCGGCGAATGCTTCGTAATTGGGCTGGATGGTCAACATCGTGTTGCTCGCCTTCCCGGGGCGCGCCGCGGCCGGGGCCATGGCCGCCCGCCCGCCGCTCGCCGGGATTTCAAACCGTCATGATTTCCTTTTCCTTGTTCGCCAGGTGCTTGTCGATCGTCTTAATGTGGTTGTCGGTGACGGTCTGGACTTTGGCCTGGGCCTTCTTGGCGTCGTCTTCGGAGATCTCGTGGTTTTTCTCGCCCCGCTTGATCTCGTCGTTCATGTGCCGGCGGACGTTGCGGATGGCGATGCGGCCTTCCTCGGCGATGGTGTGAGCCCGCTTGACCATCTCCTTGCGCGTCTCCTCGGTCAGCGGCGGCACGTTCAGGCGGATGGCCTTGCCGTCATTGTTGGGCGTCAGGCCGATGTTGGCCTGCAGGATGGCCTTCTCGATGGCGCCCAGCACGTTCTTGTCCCACGGAACGATCATGATCGTCGAGCCGTCGGGCGTCGTGACGGTGGCGATGTTCGGAATCGGGTTATCGCTCCCGTAAACGGGCACCACGACGCCATCGAGCAGGTGAGCCGAGGCCCGGCCGGTACGCAACGAGCCCAGACCGTGCTCGACCACCTCGATCGCCTTGTTCATTTTGTCTTCGTTTTCTTTGTAGAGTTTTTCCAGCATCGGCGGTATCCCCTTTATGAAGTTGACACAGTCCCGTTGGGTCTCTCGATACCTAATCCTTCGCCGTAGTATCCCGTCTCCGCATATCGAAACGTAACTGCGTTCATATCATAATCGTGATCGTAATCGTGATCGCTATCGAAATCGCGATCGTGATCGGAAACTAATCGATTACGATTACGATCACGATCACGATCACGAAGGGAGAAAACTAATGCCTCCAACCTCCGGCCCCCAGTCTCCAGCCTTAATGCACCAGAGTCCCGATGCGTTCGCCCAGGACGGCCCGTTTGACGTTGCCGGGGCGGTCGAGGTTGAACACCAGGATCGGCAGCGAGTTGTCGCGGCAGAGCGACACGGCCGAGGTATCCATGACGCGCAGATTTTTCGCCACCACCTCCTGATAGGTCAGTTCGGGGTAGAAAACCGCGGCCGGGTCTTTTTTCGGATCGGCCGAATAAACCCCATCGACGTTGGTTGCCTTCATCAGCACGCCGGCCCCCACCTCGTTGGCCCGCAACGCCGCCGCCGTGTCGGTGGTGAAGAACGGATTGCCCGTGCCGCAGCCGAAAATGACCACCAGGCCCCGTTCGAGGTGGCGGATGGCCCGCCGCCGGATGTAGGGTTCGGCGACCTCGCGCATTTCGATGGCGCTCATGACGCGCGTCTCGACGCCGATGCGCTCGAGCGCCCCCTGCATCATGAGGGCGTTGATCATCGTGGCCACCATGCCGATATAGTCCGCGGCGGCGCGGTTCATGTCCTTGACCTCGCCGCCGCGGACGATATTGCCCGCGCCGATGACCAGTCCCACCTCGACCCCGAGGTCGCGTATTTCGCGCACCTCGTCGGCCAGGCGGTCGATGATGTCGGAGTCGATGCCGAAGCTCGACGTTCCCTTGAGATACTCCCCGCTGATCTTCAGCAGGATGCGGCGATAGCACGGCTTGGGGGAGGATTCGGTTTCACTCATGGTCTGGTTCAACGCGAGCCTCGGCAGTTTGTTATTCGACGGTGCGTGATTGATGCCAATCGCTTCGCATGACCGGCCGGCCCGCGGCCGCCGCTTATTCCGCCGCTTCGGCCGCCGGCGCGGCGCCTCCGACGACAAGGCGCTCGAAGCGGGCGATCGAGAGCGTGTCGCCCAGCTTCTTGCCCGTCGCTTCGAGCAGCTTGGCGATCGTCAGATCCGCGTCCTTGACGAAGATCTGTTCCAGCAGGCACGATTCCTTGTAGAACTTGGCCATTTTGCCTTCAATGATTTTATCCCAGATTTTTTCGGGCTTGCCTTCCATCCGGGCCTGGTCGGCGTAGATGGCCCGCTCGCGTTCGAGCAGATCGGCCGGCACCTGGGCACGGGTGATGCAGACGGGCGCGGCCGCCGCCACCTGCATCGCCAGGTCCTTGGCGAGGGCGGCGAATTCCCCGCCGGCCATCGTCTCGGCCTTGCCGGCCCGCAACTCGACCAGCACGCCCAGCTTGCCCGGGGGATGCACGTAGGAGGTTACGAAGCCCAGGCCCTCACCCTGGCTGGCGTCGACTCGGACGAACCGGCTGACGGCCATGTTTTCGCCGACTTTGGCGATCAATTCCTGGATTACCTGGCCGGCGGGTTTACCGCCGAATTCGTCCATGGTCACATCGGCAAGGCTGCCCGAATCGATCGGTGCGTCGCCGGCGGCCACGCGCGCCGCCAGTGCGGCGCCCACGGCCCGGAATTCATCGTTGCGGGCGACGAAATCGGTCTCACAGTTGAGCTCGACCATGGCGCCGACCTTGCCGTCGACGCGGGCGAAAATCAGCCCTTCCTTGGTGGCCCGGGCTCCCTTCTTGTCCGCGATGGCCTGGCCGCGCTTGCGCAGTTCGTCAACCGCTTTCTCCATGTCGCCGTCGGTTTCGGCCAGCGCTTTTTTGCAATCCATCATGCCTGCGCCGGTCTTTTCGCGCAGTTCCTTCACCATGCTTGCCGTTATGTTAGCCACGATTGCCTGTCTCCTGATTGGTATTCATTATCCTGATGGCGGGGGCGGGCCGCTCGGGCGCGGTATGGTTCCGGGTGGCCCGCCATGTGCGGTTCGGCCGAGACTCGGCCGAGACCTGGCCGGTATCGCGTGACGGCCGGCCGCCGGGCGATCGCCGCGGCCCTTACTCCGGATTGACTTCGGATTCGATGTCCTCTTCGTCCGCGGGCGTCTCTTCGGTTTCTTCGTATTCCTCTTCGGCCGGCGCCTCGACGTGCTCGCCTTCTGCGACGTGTTGCGCCAGGAGCTGGCGCGCGGCCTCGGGGAGGATTTCCATCGGGGCCAGACCGGCTTCGACGCGCTTCATCAGCCCTTCGACCACCGCCTCGGCCATTTTTTCGCAGGCCAGGTTGATCGACCGGATGGCGTCGTCGTTGCCCGGGATTACGTAGTCGATCGGGTCGGGGTCGCAGTTGGTGTCGACGACGGCGACGATCGGGATGCCGATCTTTTTGGCCTCGCTGACGGCGATCTGTTCCTTGCTGGGGTCGATGACGAAGAGGAATCCGGGCACGCTGGTCATCGCACGGATGCCCTGAAGGTTCTTCTCCAGGCTTTCCTTCTCGCGGATGAGTTGGCTGCGTTCTTTTTTGCTGTAACGCTCGATCGCACCCGTGCCGACCAGTTCCTGGATCTCGATCATCCGATCGATGGATTTGCGGATCGTGCTGAAATTGGTGAGGGTGCCGCCCAGCCAGCGGTTGTTGACGTAGTGCATGCCGGCGAAATGGGCCCAGCGCTCGACGGCGTCCTTGGCCTGTTTCTTCGTGCCGACCATGATGCCCAGGCCGCCGGCGGCGGACTGATCGCGCACGAAGGCATATGCCTCGCGCATCAGGCGGAGCGTTTTCTTGAGGTCGATGATGTAGATCCCGTTGCGCTCCGTATAGATATACTTCTTCATTTTCGGGTTCCAGCGACGGCTCTGGTGGCCGAAGTGGACGCCCGCTTCGAGCAACTGTTTCATGCTGATCTGACCAAGCATGATTGGGGGGCCCTCCTTCAAGGACGCGGCGCCTTGCGGCGCGCCGATTGGGTTGATTCCTCCGCCGCGGCGTCTTCAAGGGTCAGACTTCGGCCCGCTTGACCGTTGGCCCGGCGCGATTGGCGGGGCGCGGCACCCGAGCGGTCCTACCGGCGACGTGTGGGATGGGGATCGCAACGGGCGATCGCGAGGCAGTGCGCCCGGTTCGTCGATCCGGTTGGCGTGACGAACTTGCCGGTGGAAACACTTCTCCTTCCGGCGCCCCCGCGCACACCAATCAACCTTTTTATCAATCCCCCCGGGGACAGGCAAGCAAAAAAGCCCGGCCGCGCGCGCCCAATAATTTCGCCGCGGCGCGTCTTTTCACTTGAAAGCAGACGCCGGGTAAGCAATGGTTTTGGATTGAACGACGCGCATGATGGCTCGGAATGCGGCTGAAAGTTTCATTGACCCCAAGAAAGTTGCGATGCATGCTCATCCGCTCTCGTTCCCGCAGGCCACCCGTCACGGTCCCGAGACCCTTCTTTTATTCGCCGTGTTTCCGGCGTGCCTGGCGCCTTGGCGCCATTTTGTGCGTCCTGACCGCCGCACTGGGGGCGCGCCCGGCGGCGGCCCAGTCCGAGGGGAGCCGCATCGACAAGGTTGAAATCACCGGCCTTGTCAGTTACAAGCCCGCCGAAGTGCTCGCGCGCCTCAAAACCAAGGCCGGCCAGGCTTATAATTCCGTCGATGTGCGCGACGACCTGACCGAGCTTTCGCGCATCATGCGCACCGCGTCGGTTTCGACCCAGCCCAGCCCCCAGGGGGGCGTCATCGTCACGTTTTCGGTCAGCGAGTTCCCGCGGTTCCGTAAACTCCAGGTTATCGGCAACGAAAAACTCAAGACCGACCGCATCGAAACACTGGCCGGCCTCAAACCGGGCGCGGTGCTCGACGAAAAAGCCCAAACCTCGCTGCAAAAGGCTCTCATCAACGAATACAAGGCTCTGGGCCTGCCCCAGGCCAAGGTGACCCTGAACCTGATTCCCGTCACGCCCGAGCCGGGCAAGGCGCCGCAATTCCCCGAGGCCGACCTGCAGGTGATCGTCAACGAAGGCCGGCAGGTGCTCGTCAAGGACGTTATTATCGAGGGCAACGAGGCCTTCAGCGCCCTGCGCCTCAAGGCGATGATGGACACCAAAGGCTCGTGGGGCTTCATCAAGAATTATTACGACGAGGCCACGTTCGAGGGCGACCTGGACCGGTTGCGCACTTTCTACACCACGATGCACGGTTATTTCGACGCCCGCATCGAACGGGGCGTGTTCGGGGAACAGAAAATCGGCAACAAGTCGGTCATTTCGCCGGTGGTGAGGATCAGCGAGGGCGAGCGCTACAAGTTCGGCAAGGCCGAGGTGCGCGGCGGCCGCCTGTTCAGCCAGACGGAGCTGCTGGCGCCATTCAAGTCGCTCGAAGGCCAACTTTTCGACGGGCGCAAGTTCGCGCGCGCCCTCGACCAACTCGGCCAACTCTACCTCAACCACGGCCTGCTGACGACGGAGATCGTGCCCAAATACGATTACGACGAGAAGAACCGCCTGCTCAACATGAGCATCGACATCACCGAGAAGAATCGGATCTACGTCAACAAGATCAAGCTCGTGCGGCCCGGATACGAGATCGAGGAGGGCAAGACCGCCTTCGGGCGCTGGTATGAGCGCTTCTCGCCGCCGGTCAAGGACGAGGTGATTCTGCGCGAAGCGCTCCTCAAGCCGGGTGAGATCTACAACAAGTCGCTCGAAACGGAAACACTGCGGCGGCTGGCGGCCATGGGCGTTTTCGAGCAAGGGCCGTCGTCGGAAACCGGCCAGGAGGCGCTGCGAGCCTACAACGAGCCAACCGGCGAGGCCGGCCTGCACAATTTCGTCATCGAGGCCAAAGACGCGACGACCGGCGCCATTTCGGGCGGCGTCGGCTTCGGCGATGCCAGCGGCGCGTTTCTTTTCGGCCAGTTCACCGAGCGCAACGTCCACGGCCTGGCCGATGTCTTTTCGCTGCAAATCATGCTGGGAACGCGCGAGTCCTCGGCTTCGGTTTCTTATCTCGACCGCCACATCGGCGACGCCAACGACTCGCTGCTCAGCCGGCTCTATTATGAAAACCTGAGCCGGCCGGGCTACCGCGCCAGCATCGGCGGCGTGTCGAGCGAGTGGGGTCATCCGCTGGCCGACTCCGACTGGACGCGTTACCTGCGCGGCCGGCTGGAGGTGGTGAGCCTGACCAGTGGTGAGCCTGACCAAGCGCGAAGACAAAGATACCGCCGAGGATCTGGACCAGACTTACCCGGTCGTCGCGGCGCGCCTGCGCTTCGAACAGGATACTCGCTACCCCTTTGGCGGGCGGGCGCGCGAGGGTTACCTTCAGTCCTACGGCGTGGAAGCGGGTTACGCCGGCGGACCTCTCGTCCGGCTGGAAGCCTCGCGCGACCAGTATCGCCCGCTGAGCGACCTGCTGACCTGGCGCGTGGCCGCCAACGCCGGCCTGATGCCCTACAACGCCGACGTGGTTCCCATCCACGAGCGCTTCTTCCTGGGCGGCGACACCGACCTGCGCGGCTTCGCCTATCGCGGCGCCGGCTATCACGACCGCAAGAACGAAGACGTTCCGACCGGCGGCGCGGCCAAGATTCTCGTCAAGAACGAGTTGCTCTATCCCATCTACGAACCAGTTTCGGGCGTGGTGTTCGCCGACGTCGGCACGTTGGGCAAGAGCCCCGTGAGCTGGCAGATGCCGCGCGCCTCCGTCGGTACGGGCCTGCGGCTGAACCTGCAGCGGGTTCAGGTTGCCCTCGACCTGGCCGCGCCGCTGATAAC
>JAMCWS010000017.1:0-333 GCA_023480605.1 bacterium | reverse complement strand
GCAAGGCAACGACGACACGCGTTTCTTCCACTTCAGCCTGCAAAGCCAGTTCTAACTGTTCCGCGGCCGTTTTCAGCAAAAAACTATCCGTCATATCCCGGAGAGCCGGCCTCCGTGCCGGCTCCGTTCGTTTCCCATCGCCATGCGCCGCACACAGACCGAAAGAACCGGCGCGGAGGCCGGCTCTCCGCCGGGGCCGATCCCGAATCGCGAATGCCCCCTCGCGGTCAGGGCGCGCCGATGCGGGCGGGGCTTTGCGGCGCTTCGATGCGGACCGGTTGGTCGATCCGAAGCGCTTCGGGCGTCGCGCCCCCCTTGATCATGATCGTGCCG
>JAMCWS010000149.1 GCA_023480605.1 bacterium | reverse complement strand
AGTTTCTGATCGCCGTGGCGCAGGACATCCCGTCGGGCCTGGTCGGCGATCCCCTTCGGTTGGGGCAGATCATCACCAACCTTGTCAACAACGCGATCAAATTCACCGAAAGGGGCGAGATCCGCGTCCGGGCGGAACTGCTGGAACGGACGGGCGAAAAGGTTCACTTGAAGTTCGCCGTCCGCGACACCGGCGTCGGCATGACGCGCGAGCAGGCGGCCAAACTCTTCCAGCCGTTCACGCAGGCCGACATGTCCACCACGCGCAAGCACGGCGGCACCGGCCTGGGCCTGACGATCTGCCGGCGTCTGGTCGAGATGATGGGCGGCCGGATCTGGCAGGAAAGCGAGCCGGGGGCGGGCAGCACATTTTACTTCACGGTCTGGCTGGAGGTCGGTTCCACGGGCCGCGCCGTCCGGGCCGTTCCCGAGGCGTTGCGAACGCTGCGCGCGCTGGTCGTGGACGACAACGCGGCGGCGCGCGACATACTCGTGGATGCGTTGCGGAGCATGGCGGGGGCCGTCGACGCGGTGGCCTCGGGACCCGAGGCGATCGCCGCCATCCGCCAGCCCGACGCGGCCGATCCGTACGACGTGGTTTCCATGGACTGGCGCATGCCGGGCATGGACGGACTTCAGGCGACCCGCCACATCCGTGAGAACGAGCGCCTCCGGCGGCAACCCGCCGTCGTGATGGTCACCGCCTACGCCCGCGAGGAAATCCGCGAGGAAGCCGAGAAGCTTCGCATGGAGGGTTTCCTCGTCAAGCCGGTCACGAAGTCCATGATCATGGATGCCCTGGTGGGGATCTTCGCCCCGACCGAAGGAACGATCGCCTCGGCGGGAGCGGATGGGTCGTCGGTCTGTCTGACGGGCGTCAGGATACTGCTGGCCGAGGATAACGAGATCAACCAGCAAATCGCCGTCGAACTGCTCGAGGGGGCGGGCGCGGCCGTCACGGTCGCGGCCAACGGACGCGAAGCCCTCGAAAAGCTCACGGCATCGCCGGCGGGTTTCGACGCCGTGCTCATGGACCTTCAGATGCCGGAGATGGACGGCTACCAGGCCACGGCGAAGATCCGCGCGGACAAGGGATTCGATAATCTGCCCGTGATCGCCATGACCGCGCACGCCACGGTGGAAGAGCGGCAACGCTGCCTTGCCGCCGGCATGAACGACCATATCGCCAAGCCGATCGATCCCAAGGCGATGTTCGAAACCCTGCGCCGCTGGGTGACCCCCGTTATCCCCGCGGCGCCGCCGTCCGTTGCCGCCATCCCGAAAAAGGCGACCGAGATGCCGGAAATCCCCGAGATTCCCGGTCTGGACCTTGCCGGCGCGCTGGCGCGGGTGGCGGGCAACAGGAAACTCTATCTCGATCTGCTCCGGAAGTTTGCCGCGGGCCATGCGAATACCCCGGCCCGGATCCAGGAAGCCCTCCAGAAGGGGGATACGCCTCTTGCGGAACGCCTGGCGCACACGATGAAGGGCGTCGCGGGAAACATCGGCGCCGGCGGCGTGCAAGGAGCGGCGGCGGACCTTGAGCGCGCGATCCGGCATCTTGAAGCTCCCGAACGCGTGGAAGAGGCATTGCGCACGCTCTCGCGTTCCCTCGCCGGCGCGATCGCCGATATCCGACGGGCGTTGGAGGCGACCCGACCCGTGGCCGAAACGCGCCCGACGCAAACCGCCGATGCCGCGGCGTTGCGACCGCTCTTCGCCGAACTGGCTCGCCTGATCCGGGAAAACGACAGCGAGGCGGGGGACTGCCTTGAAATCATCCGTAACCGGATGGCCGCGCCGCCGGCCGGCGGGGCTTTCGCCGAATTGACGGACAGCCTTGCCGCGTTTGACTTCGACAAGGCGATGGCCGCCCTGCGCCGCCTGATGGACGAGGTAAACATTGCCGTGTGAGGAGACGCCATGAACAACGAAACACATTGCCCGAAAAGGCCAACGCTTCTCGTCGTCGACGACACGCCCGACAACGTTGTCGTTTTGAGCTCTCTTCTGAAAGACTCCTACCGGATCAAGGTGGCGACCTGCGGTCCGAAAGCCCTGAAGATCGCCGTGACCGGCGAGCCGCCCGACCTCGTTCTCCTCGATATCATGATGCCGGGGATGGACGGCTACGAGGTGTGCCGGCGGCTGAAGGAAAACGCCGCCCTCAGGGACATTCCCGTCATCTTTCTGAGCGCCCTCAACGAGGCGGAAGACAAGGTCAAGGCTTTCCAGGCCGGCGGCGTGGATTACGTGACCAAGCCGTTCCAGTCCGAAGAGGTGCGGGCGCGCGTCGAAACCCATCTGAAAATCAGGCGGCTGCAGGTTAAACTGGTGGAGCGGAATAAGCAGCTTCAACAAGCCAACGACAACCTGCAGGCGGCCCACGGCGAGCTGACCCGCAAAAATCGCCAATTGGAACAACTCAACGCCGAAAAGAATCGTTTCCTCGGCATGGCGGCCCACGATCTGCGTAATCCCATCTCGGCCATCGGCGGGTATTGCAGCCTTTTTCTGGGTGGCATTCTGGGCGAACTGACCGACCAGCAACGCCAGATCATCGAACGTGTCAAGATCAGCTCGAAGTTCATGCATCAGCTTCTCGAGGATCTGCTGGACATCTCACAGATCGAAGCCGGGAAGCTGGAGCTCCGGCTGGCCCCGGTGGACCTGGCGGCCTTGATCGCGGATAACGTCAAGCTGAACCGGATGTTCGCCGAGAAGAAACAAATCGGGATCAAATTCGTGCCGCGCTGCGCGCCGCCGCCGTTGAACCTGGACGCGGCCAAGATCGAACAGGTGCTCAACAATCTGAGTTCAAACGCGATCAAGTTTTCACAGCCCGGAACCGAGATCACGGTCGAACTCATCACCGAGGACGATCAACTGGTGATTGTCGTGCGCGACCAGGGGCAGGGGATCGCGCCCCATGAAATCGATAAAGTCTTCAAGCCGTTCGAAAAGACCAGCACGCGCAGCACGTCGGGCGAGAAAAGCACCGGGCTGGGCATGGCCATCGTCAAGAAAATCGTCGAAGGCCACCAGGGTAAAATCTGGCTGGAGAGCGCGGTCGGCGTCGGGACGACCTTCTACGTCGCGCTTCCCTTGCCCGTGCCAAAAGATGCGCCGGGAGTTCTCTCGACGATGACGTAAATCGGGCGAAGGAGGACGCCCGCCGCTCCGAGAGCGTTTCGTCCTGGCGCATAAACGGCCCACCCGCGCCAGCGCAAACGCCGATCGAGCAATCCGCGCTTCATCGGGCCAAAAACGCCTGATCGCACGGGGCAAGAGAAATTCTGACCAGCCGTTCGGCCCGGAGAGGGACGGCATTCCCCCCTTTCGCAACTCCTTCTTTTTGCCGGCTGGGCAAGAATTACGCCTAGCCGCCTCTCTCTTTTATCTGCTAAACTTTGTTTGTGACGCATCGCCGGGCAGGCGCCGCTGAACGGCGCCGCGAAGCCATGGCCGGGACGGCGGCGACGGACGGCACCCGCGTGCGGGGGACGGTGCGGACCAACTTAGAAGAAAAGCAGACTTGCCAATGAAAGGTCTAAGTTCAGCGACGCTCTGGATCGTCATCTTCCTCGTTTTCATCCTGCTGTTCATCCGTTATCAGGACACCGAAAAACCCACCGTGCTGTCGATCATCCAATGGAAAGATTACGGTGAAAAGGGCCTGATCCTCAACGCCATCGACCAGAGCGGCGAAATCACAGGCAAATACCGGAAAGAAGCCGGCGCCAAGCCGGCCGATTACGCGGTCAAGTATCTGGAAGGCCAGTCCGACAAGATCCTCGACTGGGCCAGCAGTTATAACATTCCCTACGACGTCCGCCCCCGCAACACGATCCTTTCGCAGGTGCTGGTGTCGATCATCGTTCCCATCCTGATCATTTTCGCCCTGTGGATGCTTCTCATGCGCCAGATCCAGGGGGGCGGCAACAAGGCCATGAGTTTCGGCAAGAGCCGCGCCCGGCTGGTCAAGGAGGGCGAGATCAAGGTCACCTTCAAGGACGTCGCCGGCGTCGAGGAGGCCCAGGAGGAACTCCAGGAGATTGTCGACTACTTGAAGGACCCCAAGAAGTTCAGCCGCCTGGGCGGGCGCATTCCCAAGGGCGTGCTCCTCATCGGCCCTCCGGGCACGGGCAAGACGCTCCTCGCCCGCGCGATCGCCGGCGAGGCCAACGTCCCCTTCTTCTCGATCTCGGGCTCCGACTTCGTCGAGATGTTCGTCGGCGTGGGCGCCAGCCGCGTGCGCGACCTGTTCGAACAGGCCAAGAAAGCCAAGCCCTGCATCATCTTCATCGACGAAATCGACGCCGTCGGACGCTCGCGCTTCGCCGGCATCGGCGGCGGCCACGACGAACGCGAACAGACCCTCAACCAGTTGCTGGTCGAGATGGACGGCTTCGCCGAGAACGAGGGAGTCATCCTCATCGCGGCCACCAACCGGCCCGACGTGCTCGACCCGGCCCTGCTGCGGCCGGGCCGTTTCGACCGCCAGGTGATGGTCGACCTGCCTGACATCAAGGGGCGCGAGAAAATCCTCAGCGTGCACGCCAAAAAGATCAAGATGGACGTCGAGATCGACCTGACGCGCATCGCCCGCGGCACTCCCGGCTTCTCGGGAGCCGACCTGGCCAACCTGATCAACGAAGCGGCCCTGCTGGCCGCGCGCCGCAACAAGGACCGCGTCGGCTACCTCGAATTCGAGGAGGCCAAGGACCGCGTCATGATGGGCCCCGAGCGGCGCAGCATGGTCATCACCGAAAAGGAAAAGCTGGTGACGGCCTATCACGAAGCCGGCCATGCGCTCGTGGCCCATTTCACTCCCGGCACCGACCCGGTCCACAAGATCACCATCGTGCCGCGCGGGCATGCCCTGGGCCTGACCTGGATCCTGCCCAACGAAGACCGGCACACGATGAGCCGCCAGCAACTGACCAATCAGCTTTATCACCTCATGGGCGGGCGCGGGGCCGAGGAGATTCACTTCGGCGAATTCACCACCGGGGCCTCCAACGACATCGAGCGGGCCACCAACCTGGCCCATCGCATGGTGTGCGTCTACGGCATGAGCGACCGCCTCGGGCCGCGCACCTTCGGCGAGCCGTCGGGTCACGTCTTCCTGGGGCGTGAGATCACGCGCGAACGCAACTACAGCGAGGAGACCGCCGCCGTAATCGACGAGGAGATCAAGCGTCTGCTCGACGAGGCGCATCAATATACCCTGAATCTGCTGCGCGAAAAACGCGAGGTGCTCGACCGGGTGGGCGAGGCGCTGGTCGAACGCGAGACGCTCGACGAGCAGGAATTCCTGATGCTGATCGAGAACAAGCAACTGCCGCCGATGAAGTCCTCGCTGCCGCCGCCCGCGGAGCCGCCGCCGGCGCCCGAAAAGGAGCCCGAGCCACTCCAGAAGCCTTCACTCGGCAGTCCGGAAGCCCAGCCGTCGATGTAAACCCCCGGACCGGGGGGGCGGTGGCGACGGGCGCCCGGCACACGGCGGCGAAAATAAATACGGAGCGCGCCTCCGAAGCGAAATACCCCTAACCCTCTGTCATGTTATCTTGTTGTTGGGCGCAACCTTCCCGGTTGTGCCCATTTTTTTTCGGTTCCGGCCGCGGGCGCGCGACGCCGCGGGGCCGCGTTCGGGGTTAAATTCGCTCGCGCAGGATGCCGAGCACCTTGTCGACCGTCCGCCGCGTCAGGTCCAGGCACGCCTCGCGTTCGGCGTCGGATTCCTCGGCCGACGGGCCGCCCGGCACCGACGGTTGGGCCGACGGCGGGGCGCTTTCCCCGGGCGGCGCGGAGGGAAGGCGCGGGGACACGGCGCGGCTGGCGGCGTTGAGGCGCGCGCGCAACTCGACCAGTTCCACTTCCATCGCGCGCAAGGCCAGCAGGTCGTCGCGGCGTTTCTCGCGCGCCGCCTCCAGTTCACGCCGGTAGATTTCGGAGCGATCGGCTCCCCTGAGCAAAAGGTATTCGACGATCATCACGACCGCGACGAGGGCCGTGGAGGGGCCGAAGAGCATGTCGAGGATTTCGCGATGCTTGTTGGTGACGAAAATCAACACCAGGATCAGGATAACGATCAGGATGATGATTTCCCCCGAACCGAATCGTGGCCGGCGCCTGCCCATGATGTCCCATCCCGCGCAATGGTTTCAGAATCGGACGGCATTATGCCCCAAAGCGACGGACCGCGCAACGGATTGCTCCATGGCGGGCCGGGCGGACCGGGCGTCGTTTGACATCCGGGCCCCGAACCGTTACAGTAAGGTCATGAAAAGGTGGGGCGGGGGCGCATAATCCTGTCTGGACGCCGCCCGAACCCGGCCGCCGAATTGCCGTAAAAGCGATCGTGTCATTGAACAATCCGATCGAACAGGCTGACGCGAACGCCGCGCTGACGCGCCTGCCCACGATGTGGCGGTGGCGTCCCAGCGAGCCGGAACGGGTGCGCGCCCTCATCCGCCGGACCGGCATGCCGCCGTTGATGGCCCGCATCCTGGCGGCCCGGGGGCTGGGCGACGCCGAAGAGGCCCGGCGCTTTCTCAGCCCCGTGCTCGGCCAGCTTCACGACCCCTTTCTGATGACCGATATGGAGGCGGCGGTCGACCGCATCTGCCGGGCTCTCGACCGCGGCGAGCCGATCTGGATATACGGCGATTACGATGTCGACGGCATCACGGCCACGACCATCCTGCTGCTGAGCCTGCGCGAGTTGGGCTGCCCGGCCGATTATTACATTCCCCATCGCCTGAGCGAAGGTTACGGCCTCAATCGCGAGGCGGTCGATCAGCTCGCCCAGTCGGGCGCGCGGCTTCTCATCACCGTCGATTGCGGCATCACGTCGTTCGCCGAAGCGGGCCGGGCGCGCCAACTCGGCTTGGACCTGATCGTTTCCGATCACCACGAGGCCGAAGCGCAGTTGCCCGAAGCCTGCGCCGTTCTCAATCCCAAGCGGACCGACTGCGCTTATCCCTGCAAGGTGCTCTCGGGGGCGGGGGTGGCCTTCAAGCTGGCCCACGCGATCCTGAAGCGCCGCCATCCCGACGCGGCGGCGGCCCGCGAGTTCCTCAAAGGGCTGCTCGATCTCGTGGCCCTGGGGACGGTGGCCGACATGGTGCCGCTGGTGGGCGAAAATCGTCCGATGGTGGCCAGCGGGTTGGCGCGGATGCGGTCGGCCCCGCGCACGGGCCTGCTGCAACTGCTCGACTGCGCCGGCGTTCCCCCCGCCGGACTCGACACGACGGCGATCAGTTTCTGCATCGCGCCGCGCCTGAACGCCGCCGGCCGAACCCAGCACGCCATGTATGGCGTCGAGCTGCTGCTGACCCGCGACTTTCGCGAGGCGCGCGACCTGGCCCACAAACTCGAAAACTTCAACGACGACCGGCGCGATATCGAGAAGGAGATCCTCGATCAGGCCCTCGCGATGATCGACCTGACGGCCGAGGACCGGGTGATCGTCGTCGCCCAGGAAGGCTGGCATGCCGGCGTGCTGGGAATCGTCGCCGCGCGCATCCTCAACCTTTATTACCGGCCGCAGTTGATCGTCGCTCAGGC
>JAMCWS010000426.1 GCA_023480605.1 bacterium | reverse complement strand
TTGGGGATCCTTCCTCTTTAACCGCTTAGCATTCCTTGAGAGCAATTTGTCCCAGGTCCCCTCCCAAAATTAGACAAAAAGTCGAGAAATTCACCTGGGATCCGACAACCCAAGTTTTGGGTAATCGCACCGTCTGGCGCTGGCCCGGCGGGCGGGAGCGCGCCGGCTACCGGCTGCGCCTCTACACCCCCGCGCAAATAATCCGTCTGCTGGCGGGCGCGGGATTCGAGGTCGCGGCGTTATGTGGTGACTTCGCGGGCGAGGTCTTCGACTCCCGGCGCTCCGACCGCATGTTGGTCATCGCCCGGCGAATCGCCGTATAGCGCTTCCGGATGTTGGCGGCGGCGGCGGGGTGTTTTTCAATTGATGGTTCGGTGCGGGTGGGCCAGACTGGCGTTTTGGGCCGGTCCGCCGGGCCGTGCGTGGGATGCAAGTCCCTGGCCGACGGCGGCAGGGCCGTCCCCCGGGCGAACCCCGGGGAACCATGTTGCCGGCGGCCCCATGCGCGGTCGCGCCGGCATTATCCAAACCAGTGAAGGGAACACGCCATGAAACGGTGCTTGACTTGTCTGGTGCTTGCTTTTTGCCTGGCGGCCATCGCCGGCCGGGCGCCGGCGCGGGTGGAGCTGCCGGCGATCATCTCCGACAACATGGTCTTGCAGCGCGGGGCGAAAGTGCCGATCTGGGGCAAGGCCGCCGATGGCGAAAAAGTGACGGTCGAATTCCAAGGGAAAAAGGAAACCGCTCAGGCCAGGGAGGGGCACTGGATGGTGACGTTCGGCGATCTCCAGCCGGGCGGGCCATTCACGATGACCGTCGCGGGCGAAAACACGATCGAGATCAAGAACATCCTGGTGGGCGACGTCTGGCTGAGCAGCGGCCAATCGAACATGGCCTTCATGGTCGCCGCGGCCAAAAACGGAGCGGAAGAAATCGCCCGTTCGGCCAATCCCAAGATCCGCTTGTTCCAGGTCGAACGGGCCGTGGCCGTCCAGCCGGCCGAAAACCTCAAGGGCCAGTGGCTGGAGTGCGCGCCCGACGCGCTGAAAAAGGGCTTTTCGGCCGTCGCCTATTTTTTTGCGCGCGACCTGCTGGCGCAACGGCCCGAAATCCCGGCCCTGGGCATGATCAACTCGTCGGTCGGCGGCACGCCGATCGAGTCCTGGCTGAGCCGCCCGACACTGGAATCGAGTGCCGGATTCCGTGAGGCCTTCACGCGCGACGCCGCCGCGGTCGAGGCTTATCCCCAACTCCTGAAAGCCTTCGAGCGGCAATTAGCCGTCCACCCGCGGCGCGTGAAACAGGCCCGGGCGCAAAACAAGCCCGTTCCGCGCCGCCCGGTCAAACCGCAGGCGCCCGAGACGAATACCCAACGGCCGGCGGTGCTTTACAACGCGATGATCGCTCCGCTGGAGCCGTTCGCGCTCAAGGGCGTGCTTTGGTACCAGGGCGAGGGCAACGCCGCGCGCGCCTACCAGTATCAGGATCTGCTGACGGCGCTCATCACGACCTGGCGCAAGGCCTTCCGCAGCGACTTCACCTTCCTCAACGTTCAGCTCGCTTCGTTCGACGGCCTGCCCGACTGGAAGCCCGGCAACCTCGACGCCACCTGGCCCTGGCTGCGCGAAAGCCAGCTTAAGACGGCCGAAACGGTGCCCAATTCGGGGATGGCCGTCATCATCGACGCCGGCGAAAAGAACGACATCCACCCCAAGAACAAGCAAGTGGTCGCTGAGCGGCTGGCGCTGGCCGCCCGCGCGCTGGCTTACGGCGAGAAGATCGTCTACTCGGGGCCGATCTACAAATCCATGAAGCGCGAGGGGGCGAAGATCGTCCTTTCCTTCGACCACGTCGGCGGCGGCCTTGTGGCGCGCGCCGGTGATCTCAAGACCTTCGCGATCGCCGGGGCGGATGAAAGATTCGTTCCAGCGCAAGCTAAAATCGAAGGCGACACGGTCGTCGTCTGGAGCGATGCCGTGACCGATCCGGTGGCGGTGCGCTACGCCTGGCTGGCCTGGCTCGAAGGCGCCAACCTTTACAACAAAGATGGCCTGCCCGCTTCGCCTTTCCGGACCGACAAGTTCACCGACCCGACGCGCGCGAAAGACGAGTCCAAGACGCCTTCGCAAAAACGGATGTAACAATGCCCCGGACCGGTCGCCCATGTTGACCCGAGTGTTGCTGTTCGATTTCGACGGAGTCATTGTCGATTCGTTCGATTGCTTCCACGCCTGTTTCGCGGAGGTTTGCCGCGAATTGAGTCGCCCGGCGCTTGCCACCCGCGAGGCTTTCCTGCGGCTGTTCGACACGAACCTGTTCGAGGGGATGGCCGCCGCCGGCCTGACTCCGGCCGAAGTGAGCGCGACGCTCGCGACCCTCAGCCGGCGCCTGACGCGTGCCGGGCGGGCTTATGACTTTTACGCCGGCATGGAGGAGACGCTGCGCGCCCTCGCCGCCACGAATCCCCTTTACATCGTCACTTCCAACCTGGGCGGCATCGTCGAGGAATTCCTCGCGGGCCGCGCTCTGGCCGGGGTGCGCGAGGTGCTGGGCGCCGAAAAGGAACAAAGCAAGACGCGCAAGATCCTGGAGATCACGGCGCGTCACCCCGGTCTGGCCTGTTATTACGTCGGCGACACGCAAGGCGACATGATCGAAGGCCGCCGCGCCGGGGCGCGCACCGTGGGGGCCGCCTGGGGCTGGCACGGCGCCCGGCGACTGGCCGGCGCTCATCCCGATCATCTCGTCCACACCCCGGCCGAACTGCTGGCCTTGTTTGGCGGAGGAGCGACGCCGGCGTGAGGGGCGGCCCGGCCGACCGGGGCGGCGCGGCGCGAGTTCGACCACGTTCACGATCACGAAATGAATGCTGGAGACGGGATTTTTCACTCAGGTCAATTGCACACGAAAGCGCACCATTCATGAAAGTTTTTCGTTACGAAACCACGGGGGGATGGTTCAAAGGCAACACGCACATCCACAGCACGGCATCCGACGGAGGAATGACGTTCACGCAACTCGCCGAGCTTTACGCCGGCGGCGGCTACGACTTCCTGTTCCGAACCGATCACTGGGTCGCCTCCGACGTGGCGTCCGACAAGGCGGCGGCTGGCGACCCGCCCGTCCCGCTCCTTTGGCTCGACGGCATCGAACTCGACGGCAACGACGACGCCGGCGCCGCCTATCATGTGGTTTGCCTGGGGCTGGTCCGGGGCATGGCGCGCGAGATGGGATTGGAGGCCGGCCTGGCCGCGGCGCGCCGCCAGGGGGCGATGTGCATCCTGGCCCACCCCCACTGGACCGGCAACACCCTCGACGACACCCTGCGCCACGACTTCGACGGCGTCGAGGTTTACAACCACGTCTGCCGGTTCCTTAACGGCAAATCCGACGGCGCGATCCACTGGACGGCCATGCTGGCGGAGAATCCCAACGTACTGGCTTTCGCGGCCGACGACGCCCACCTCTGGCCCGGTCATCACGGCTGGAACGGCGGCTGGGTCATGGTCAACGCGTCCGCCTGCACGGCCGAGGCGATCACGGCGGCCCTGCGCGCCGGTAATTTCTACTCATCGTGCGGCCCCGAAATCCGCTCGATCGAATGCCGGGGGAACCAGGTGCGCGTCGAAACCTCGCCCGTTCAATTCGTGCGCCTGGTGGGGCCGGCCTGGAACGGGCGGCCGCAGGGCGCATTCGGCGGGCCGCTCCTGACCGAAGCCAGTTTCGAACTACCCGCCGATTGGCCCTGGATCTGGCTGGAGATGGAAGACATCCAGGGTCGCCGCGCCTGGACCAATCCGCTTTACCGGATTTGACGCGGCGTTCCGGGAACATATATCGAATTCATCCGCTCAGTCGTAAAAACACGCCTTGCACCTTCGCGCGGCCGCCCCGGGCGCGGGATTGCCCCCTCGCCGCCGCGAGCGGCCGCGCGGCAAGAACCGTCACGACCCGGTTCGTGGGCGCAAGCCATACGAGGTGCGCGGCGGCAGGGGGGCGTTCAGGCGGTTGAGCCGCTCGATGCTGTCATGGAGCCGCACGTTGACGGTCGAGTTGGGATCCGAAGCGATGGTCGGATCAATACGGAGCACTTCCTGGTAACACTGGATGGCCAGGCCGAAGTACTTCTTGGCTTCCTGGCGCGAACTGACCAGGATGGGCATATTCTCCCGCTCGGTCGAAAAGATGTTGCTGAAGTTGTAGTAGGCCTGCTGATAATAATCGTTGGCCCGGGTCTCGAGCTGCCGGGCCCGTTCGCGTCGCGCGCGCCGGTCCTCGGTCAGCTTCAGGCTGGCCTGGCCGATGATGTCCGCCGCCGACTCCTGGATCTTCTCCAGTTTCGGATAATCGGTCTTGAGTTGGTTGGCCAGGGTCTGCGCCAGGGAGTAATTCCCGATCTTCAGGGCCGTCTGGGCGTCGGTCAACGTTCGTTGCGCGTAGCGCATGAGACCGGCGGTGGCGGCGTCCTGGGTTTCCTTGTAATCGACCAGCCGGCGGTAAATGCGCAGAGCCTCCTGGTCGATGCCGTTTTTCTCGGCCCACTGCCCCAGATTGAGCTGGCCCTTCAGGTCGTTCGGGTCCACGTTGCCGGCCATCTGCATGAATTGGTAATACAGAACCTCGGTGGCGTCGGTGTCCTTGTCGATCTTGGCGAGGATGGTGAAATACTTGATGGCGTCGGCGTAGTCTTTCTGGCGGGCGAACTGGCGGTGAAGCCGGTCCAGGCAGTCGATCAGGTTGGCTTCGAGCTGGCCGCCGCGGAACTTGTCGCTTTTATCATAGAGGATCAGGTAATGGTGGGAGGCATCCTCGAATCGGCCCAGGCTGTAGTAAATGTCCGCCAGCTTCTTGCGCATGCCATCGTCGTTGGGATGGCGCTCGAGGATCGTTTCGTAAACGGCCGCCGCCTGCTCGTTCTTGGTCGGGTCGCCCTCCCATAAATCCAGAAGCTTGGAAACGGCCTCGTCGTTGTCGGGGTTGGCGGCGATGGCCAGGTTGAGCTGTTTCTCCGCCCCGACCTTGTCGAGTTTGTCGAGCCGTTCCCTGGCCCAGCCGAGGTAGATGTCGCTCAGGAGGGCCCGGAGCTTGGGTTTTTGTTCGGGATCGGGCACCAGGGCGTCGGCCTGCTTGACCAGGTCGATGGCGTCCTCGAAACGGCCCTGGGACGTCAGTTTTCGCGCCTGCGTGGTCAGGTCGTCGATCTGCACGACGGCTTTCTGGCGGGTCATCTGCTGCTGCTGGCTGACCTCGGCCTGGGTGTCGTCGAGCAGTTTGCGGGCGTTGGCGTTGGCCGGGTCGATATTGAGCGCCTTCTGGAACGCCTGGAGCGCCTCGGGCATTTTCTGACGGGCGCGGAAGGCCTGGCCGATCTCGATATAGCCGTCGGCGGGCGCCTCCTTCACGATCCTGACCCGGCTCTTGTTGATCCGGATCTTCCCCAGGTCGGTCTCCAGCATGATGCTGTTGGGGTCGTCGGGGATGTCGGTGGCGATGCCCTTGAGAACCTTGCCGTCGGGGTAGGTGACGACGTCCGCGCGTGCCGGCCGCGCGGTCAGGAAACTCACGACACCCACGAAGGCGATCAACCATGGAAACCAGTTTTTCATTGGATTCACCTCGATTGCCCAATCGTTATAAACCCCGTGTCTGTCTCCCGCGACAAGGCATCGGAAGCGAGCGAACGGCCGCGGATGGTCCTGTTTTCCCCCACATCCGATCATTCTGGTTCAATCCGCCGAATCTGTCAATCATTGACGGATTTGCATTTAAAACTCGATCCGCCGCCAGTGGCGGCAGCCCAGCCAGAGCGGCACGGCGATCATCACGCCGTGAAGCGCCAGCCAGAGCGGCGCGGCGATCCAGATCGCCCATCTCCAGCGCTCGCCCGTCGCCATCCCCTCGTTTACCGAGAGATGAATCCAAGGGATTTCGACGGCCAGCGTCACGCCTATATAAACAAGACTGATGATGGCGTTGAGCGTTCCCCCCAAACCGTTGGCGATGCGCGATGGATTGTCCTCGTTAAAGTTGGGCAACAACGCCCCCAGCCCCAGCGCCAGACTGTTGAGCCCCAGCGCCATCAAGACAACGGTCGTCACCGCCAGGGCCGTCACCGGCGGCCCCGTGCGCAGCATGAGGCACGAGAGGATCGTCAGCGGCAGGATCAGCGCCGCCGAACTGACCGAACAAACGACCAGCTTGACCCAGATCAAGCGAGTGCGCGGGATCGGCGCCAGGCCAATGACCCATTGCTGGCGCCCCTCCAGGCTGAGCATCGGGTAGACGAAACGGGTGGTCAGGATCGACAGCACGAAGGCCGTCGCTCCGATGTTGAAGAGCGAAATCATGGTCTGCCAGAACGGTATGAAAAGGCGGATGCCGCCCATGCCGGCCGCCGAACGCAGGTTGAGGATGTAGATGAAAAGAAGCCCGAAGAGGATCATGAGTTGGCTCCACTGGGCGGGGTCGCGCCAGAAGACGGCCATATCCTTGGCGACCATGGCGCGCGTCGCGCGGGGCAGCCAGCCCAGCAGGGCGTCGATCGCGCCGTAAAGGCCGCCGGCGCCCTCCCGCCGCGCGCGACGCTGGGCGCCGCCCGCGCGCGTCTGGCTCCAGCCGCGATAATAAAACGGTCCGGCCAGCCAGTCGCAGACCACCAGCCCCATGGCGGCCGTCGACCACAGGGCCAGGCCCCAGAAGGACGCTTCCCCCCATTCGTGGCGCTCCAGGGCCAGCAGCCCCCGCCCCAGCCAGCCGCTGGGTAGAAAGAGCGCGTCGCCGATCCCCATGAAGCGCATGAGCTGGGGAAGCTCCCGCGCGCCCGCGCCGCCGCCCAGAATGCCGCGCACGTTATAGATCCGCTGGAGGAAGGCCGCCAGCACCGCCCCCACCAGGAGCAGGGCCGCCGTCAGGCGCACCATCCGCCGCGGCGGGAACCAGACCGTGAGAACGAGCGCGGCCACGGCGCCGATCGCCGCCGGGATGACCAGGTAGGGCGCCACCAGCGCCAGGCTGCCCAGGTAAAACGACAATCCCAGGCCGCGCGATTGCCCGAGGGCCGCGAAAAACGGGATCGCCAGGATAACGAAGGCCCACGAACTGTAAACGATCGACTCGCTGAGCTTGGCGAAATACAGGCTGCGGTGCGCCACCGGCAGCCCCATCAGGAACTCGACCTCGCGCGAGATATAGGTCGTCGTCAACATAATGATCAGGTTGGAGAAAACGAGCATCGAGAAAAACGCCAGGAGCACCATCCGGATGAGGCGGTCCATGAGCGGCGGCCCAAACGGCTCCTGGCGCATGAGGAATGTGAAGACCAGTTTGAACACCATCGCCCCGCCGCCGATGAGGAGAAACACCACCAATAGTCCGACGGCGACGTGCACCCACAAGTGGCGGCGCACCTCCGAGAGATGGTTGTTGGCCAGCCGCCACTTGAGCCCGAAAAAGCGGGGGAGAAAAGGCAGGCCCGGGGCATGGGGGGAAGCCGGTGGTTGCATGGGTAACGTTATGGTTTACAGAGTCATTGGACAGGATGGACAAGATGGGCAGGATACATCAGTCCAAAAAACAATGGAGCTTCCTTACTCCATTTACGGCACCGGGTATTGATTCTGTTTATCCTGTTCATCCTGTCCATCCTGTCCAA
>JAMCWS010000033.1 GCA_023480605.1 bacterium | reverse complement strand
CCGGGCCGAGGTCGGCCGGCTGGTAGAGCCGCACCCAATCGATCTGGACGTTGCCGGGACCGGCGGCCAAATCCAGCCGCAATTGGATCAGCTTGGCATCGGGCGCCACCGGCAACGCCACTTCGTATTCGTGCCACTCCGAGTCGCTCACCAGGCCCAGGGCCGCGCGCCGTTCGGGAGCGAAAACGTAGCCGGTCGATTCTTCCGCCCATGACAGGTAACCGGGTTCCCCCCCGCCCCCCGTCTGCATGCGCAGGCGCAAGCGCGCCAGCAGGGGGCCAAACCGCATGACGGCCGGGCTGACCAGGCTCGGGGCGGGGCCGGTGAGGTCGACGCGCAGGGTGCCCGCCTGTTTTGCAAGCGTGCAATCCCGCACGGCTGCCCAGCCGGACACCAGCACGGGGATGTTGTCGAAACTCCAATCCTCTAGGATGATGGGATCGGGCGAAGCGGGGCGGATCACGCGAATCCAATCGGCCTCGACCACCCCCGCCGCGCCGCCCGGGTCGAAGCGCAACTGGGTCAGCGTGTCGCCGGTGGGCAGGGGGATGACGAATACGTATTCGTGCCACTGGCCGTCATTCGTCATCGGGAAATCGATGCGGCGGGCGGCGGCGAAGCCCGGCGACTGGGCCGTGGCCCAGAAAAGCTGGCCGCCGGGGGAGGTGGTCGTCGTCCGCAGGCGCAACATCACCGACAACGTGCCGGTCTGGCTGATCGTTGGCCCGAAGATATAAGGATCCGTATCGGTTCCTTCGATCCGCAGGATGCCGCCGTCGGCCGAAAGGACGCAGTTGTGCTGAGCCGACCAGCCGTCGTAGTTTCGCGAGCCCGTATAGTTGGGATTGGGCGCGGGCATGAGGGCGGCCGTGTCGGCCAGGTTCTGGTCGAGCAGTGCGGCGAGTTCGGCGACCTTGCCGGGCTGAGCCAGCGAGAGGTCATTTGTTTCGCCCAGGTCTTCAGCCAGGTTGTAGAGTTCGTAACGGTCGTCGTATTTGGTCGGTCCCTCGCCGTAAAAGCGAATCAGTTTCCAGTCGCCCTCGACGACGTAACTCGAAGGCGTGTTCCAGAATTGCTCGGTGCCGGCGCGGCCGGGCGGCGTGGCGTCGAGGATGTAGTGGGGGAAGTGGCAGAAGATCGCGTCACGCGCCGGACGGCCCGTGCCGGTCAAAAGAGGCGCCAGGCTTGCGCCGTCGAGCGTCTGCGCGGGATTGGGAGCCACCCCGGCGGCCGCCAGCAGCGTGGGGTAGAAGTCGACCGTGCTGACAGGCGTATCGCAGATCGACCCGGCCGCGACGACTCCCGGCCAGCGCACGACCATCGGTTCGCGCGTCCCGCCCTCGTAGATCGTCGCCTTGCCGCCGCGCAGCGGGGCGTTGCTGCTGATATACTGGATATTGGCGCCGTTGGTGGCGATCAGCCCGCCGTTATCCGACATGAAGATGATCAACGTGTTATTGGCGATCCCCAGCGAGTCGAGTTTGTCGAGCACGCGCCCGAGGCTCTGGTCCATGCTCTCGAGCATCGCCGCGTAGGTGGGGTTGCGGTGTTGGCTTTGCGGGTCGGCCTTGGCCTGGTATTTGGCGATCAGGTCGGGTTTGGCCTGCCAGGGGCCGTGGACGGCGTATTGCCAGAAATTGAGGAAGAACGGGCCGTTCTTGTGAGCCTCGATGAAGTTCTCGGCCTCGGTGGTCAGGCGATCGGTGATGTATTCGCCGGCGGGGCCGTCGGGCAGGGTCGAAATGCGATAGGGCGAGAAATAACTGGGCGGGCTGGGCCAGTAGCCGCCGCCGATGTTGTAGTCGAAGCCTTGGTGCTCGGGCCACCAGGTGGCGTTGCCCAGGTGCCACTTGCCGATGTGGCAGGTCGTGTAACCGGCGTCGTGGAGCGCCTCGGCGATCGTATATTGTTCGAGAGGAAGATGGGTGCGGAACTGCGGAACGGTGACGCGCGCGTAGGCCGGCCCCGTCGTGGGCACGGTGGGGTTGTCGATTTCGGTTCCCCCGGGGCCCAGGACGATCGCCCCGGTGAGGCGCACCCGGTGGGGATACTGGCCGCTCATAAGGCTGGCGCGGGTGGCCGAGCAAAGCGGGGCCGCGGCGTGGGCGGCGGTGAACCGCATGCCGCCGGCGGCCAGGCGCGCCAGCGACGGCGACTCGTAAAAAGAACTGCCGTAGAGGGCCGAATCGGTCCAGCCCATGTCGTCGACGAGGAAGACGATAAGGTTGGGGCGGGGATCGGCGCCGGCGCGGCGCGGCGCCGCCCACGCGCCAGTCGGCGCGCCCAGAGCTGCCAGACCCAGGGCCGACGCCCCCGAGCGGATGAGAAATTCGCGTCGCTTCATGAATACACCTCGAATGACCTGCCCACGAGGGCCCTTATTTGCCGATGTCACATTATTCGGCCAAACCCCCTGCCGCATCAACCGCAAGTTGGCCTGGAATGTCAAAATCGTGATCGTGATCGTGATCGTGATCGTGACCAACGAATTCAGGATGCGCCGCACCCCGTCATTGACACTCGGACGGCGCTGGGCCACAATCCCGGCATTTCACTTCGGCCCGCGAAGAGAACCGGTTAAGAGGGGAGGCCATGATGATCACCAACGCCGTCGTGCCGGTGGCCGGGCTGGGCACGCGCCTGCTGCCGGCAACCAAGAGCCAGCCCAAGGAGATGCTGCCTGTCGGCAAGCGGCCGGTTGTGCAATACGTCGTCGAGGAACTGGCGCGCAACGGCATCAGCCGCATCCTGCTAATCACCGGGCCGGGCAAAACCTCGATCGAAAACCATTTCGACGTCGATCCCGTTCTGATCCGCCACCTGCGCGAGACGAACAAGGAGGAACTGCTGGCCGAACTGGAATTCGAGCGGGCGGACGTGCGTTTCTTCTACACGCGCCAGAAAATGCAGCGCGGCTTGGGCGACGCCGTGCTCCACGCCGAGGAATTCGCCGGCCACGAGCCGTTCGCCGTCGCCCTGGGCGACTCGATCATCGGCCGCCACGCCCAAAGCCTGGCTCTCAGTCACATGAAGGAAGTTTATCTGGCCCAGCCCTGCGCGGCGGTGGTCGCCTTCGAGGAGGTCGCGGCCGACCAGGTCCAGCACTACGGCATCGCCGATCCCGCGACGCCTCCCGGCGACGGCGAAGCCTTCATGATCCGCGACCTGATCGAGAAGCCCGACCCGGCGGAGGCGCCCAGCCGGCTGGCGGTCGCCGCGCGCTACATTTTCAGCGAGCGGATCTTCGCCGCCCTGCGCGAGACGCGGCCGGGCAAGGGGGGCGAGATTCAACTCACCGACGCCATCCGCCTGCTCATCCGCGGCGGCGAGCGCGTCCTGGGCGTCAAGCTCCCCCCCGGCGAGCGCCGCTACGACATCGGCAACTTCGAAAGCTACTTCAAGGCCTTCCTGGATTTCGCCTTGTTCGACCCCGAATACGGCCCGGAACTGCGTGAATACGCGCGGGGGCTGCTGGGGGAAGGGAGATAAAAAGGGGATGAGGAGATGGTAAGGAGATGGTAAGGAGATGAGGGAGATAGTTGATTTTATCATCTCCTCATCTTCTCATCTCCCCATCTCTCCATATACCCGTTCAACCTGGAAACGGCAATGATGAGCCACGAAATAACACAAAATGCACGAAATATTGAATATACGAGCGAGAATGGATTCACCCGGCAGATGGAGGCGTCGCTTGATATAGAGTATTGAATTACGTGTTCTTTTGTGTTTTTTCGTGGCTAAACTGCACTTTTCGGGTTCAATCGGAAAAAATCGATTACGATCACGATCACGATCACGAAGAAGGCGAACTCATGAAACGCATCGTGGCCACGGCATTTGCCCGGGCGGGGCTGGCGGGCAATCCCTCCGACGGCTACTTCGGCAAGACCCTGTCGGTGTCGATCCGCGACTTCGCGGCGCGCGTGGTCGTCTACGACTGGCCGACGCTCGAGATCCTGCCCAGCGAGCAGGACCACGTGCGCTTCGACAGCCTGGACGAACTGGCCGCCGACGTGCGCCTCAACGGTTATTACGGCGGCCTTCGCCTCGTCAAGGCCTCGCTCAAAAAATTTCACGATTACTGCGTCCAGGATGGGATCGACCTGCCGCCGCGCAACTTCTCGATCCGCTACGAGACCGACATCCCGCGACAGGTGGGGCTGGCCGGCAGCTCGGCCATCATCACCGCCTCGTTCCGCGCCCTGATGCAGTTCTACGGCGTCGACATCCCGCGCCACATCCTCCCGAACTGGGTCCTGGCCACCGAGCGCGAGGAGCTGGGCATCGGCGGCGGCCTGCAGGACCGCGTCTGCCAGGCTTACGAGGGCCTGGTCTTCATGGATTTCGACCAGGAGAAGATGCTGCGCGACGGCTTTGGCCACTACGAGCCCCTCGACCCACGCCTGCTGCCGCCCATTTATCTGGCCTACCAGGCGCGCCTGTCGGAGGTTTCGGCCGTCGTGCACAACGACCTGCGCAAGCGGTGGGAAGCAGGCGATCCTCAGGTGGTCGGCGCCATGCTGGAGTTCGCCTCCTACGCGCAGCGCGCCCGCGACTGCCTCGTCGAAGGGCGCACGAGAGAACTGGCCGCGATCATGGACGCCAACTTTGACCTGCGCCGCCGCATCATCGCCATCAGCCCCGAGAACCTGCGCATGGTCGAGACGGCGCGCGCCTGCAGCGCCTCGGCCAAGTTTGCCGGGTCGGGCGGGGCGATCGTCGGCGTCTATCCGGGTCCCGATGTCTACACGAAGCTCGAACGCGAACTGGGCCGGATCGGCTGCCGCGTCATCCGACCGAAAGTCACGGCCGGCGAATAACGCGCGTCACGGCCCGGCCGGTTTCAGACCTCCGGATCGTGGAGCTGCGCGCCCAGGCGGCGCGTCTTGCGGTAGCCGGCCAGCGCCTCGGCGTGGCAAAGGGTGGTCAGATATTCGCATGGGATCTGGCAGGCGCGGCAGGCGCCGACCGCGCCGAGCACTTCGCGCGCCCGGGGGGCGGCCAGCAGCCGGTCCAGCCGGAAATCGCACTCGCGCAGGTTGCCCAGGCGGAAATCCGGCGGGCAGCCGCCGTTGGGAAACACGTCGCAGTTCTCCTCAATCAACAACACCAGCTTGCCGGCCCAGCAGCGGAAGTCGCGCCGGCCGGTCTCGAGCAGGCGGGCGGCCTCGGCGATTTGCAAACCGGGGTCCTGGCGCGCGATCTCGCGGGCGTCGCGCAACAGCCGGGCGCGTGCCACGTCGGTCAGGCGGATCACCGCGGCGTCGGCCTCCTGGTTCTGATAGAGCTGGCCCTGGGTAATGTAGATCGGATTGAACCGGATTCCCCGTTCGCGACAAAAGCGATGGACCGCCGGTAACTGGTCGCTGTTGACATTGGTCATCACCATGTTGATTTCCAGCTTGAGCTTGCGGCCGGCGCGGCGCAGGGCGAGCAGCCCCTCGATCGTCCGAATCACGGCGGCGAAGACGTCTCCGCGCATCCCCCGGATGACGTTGTGCTGCGGGCCCATGGCATCCAGCGAAACCGTGACCGCCATCTTCGCGCGGATCGCCAGGCAGCCCTCGACCAGCTCGAGCGTCCGGGCGGTGGCGAAACCATTGGTGTTGAAACTGATCGAGCGGCCGGGCAGCTCGGTCGTCAGCGTCCGGATGATCTCCAGGAAGTCGCGCCGGAGCGTCGGCTCGCCGCCGGTCAGGCTGACGTGATTGACGCGGGCCAGGAAGCGCCGGTTGTTGCGCGCCAGCGTGGCGATTTCGTTGACGGTGATCTCCTCGGGCAGTTCCGGGGCGTCGTTGTCGCGCGATTTCCACACCGAGCACATGATGCAGCGCGAATTGCAGCGATTGGTCAGCGAGATGCGTAACTTGATGGGCGGAATGGCCAAACCCAGCCGCTTCCGCAGGTGGTAGCGCGCCGTCCGGCGGAGCGCCTTGATGTAACCGTTGATCATACGCGGCCCTGCCATGCGCCTGGTTCCTGGATGCCGATTCGCCGCCCGGGCGGCCGCCGGGTGGGTGGCCCGGATTCCACGCCGCAAGCCGTCCGCGCAGGAAAGCCGATCATGGGCGGCGGCTTAACCGGGACTGAATACGCCTTGATCAATATCATCCTGGCGGCGGGGAGGTATGTCAAGGCCGTCATTGCCACGTCCCGCCGCGGGCGCATCACGCGAATTCACCGGATGAGCCATGGAAATACGCAGCACCATCCGCAATCATACCCGTGCTCGCGATCGGAGCCGATGAATCAAACGCTGACGATAACGATTTCGATCACGATCACGCCAAGGATTTTGGGCCGATCGTCCGAATGTCCTCGCGCAACGCGAACTGCGTCGGAATCCGGGGGCGCGCTTTTCCCTTTGGCCTTCGGGCACGCATTCGCTAAAGTGGGGCACCATGAGCGAACCGACCGTCCCCGGCTCCGAATCCGAGCCCCTCATCCACCGGCTGACCCCCCGCCTGATCAATCAGATCGCCGCGGGCGAGGTGGTGACGCGGCCGGCCGCCGCGATCAAGGAACTGGTCGAAAACAGCCTCGACGCCGGCGCCGCGCGCATCGAGGTGGCGGTGCAGGAGGATGCGCTCTCGTTCACGGTGCGCGACGACGGCCGGGGCATGAGCCGCGCCGACCTGGCCCTTTCGGTCGAGCGCCACGCCACCAGCAAGATCCGCGAACTGGACGACCTGCTGCGTCTGGCGACGCGGGGCTTCCGGGGCGAGGCCCTGGCGGCCATCGCCGCCGTATCGCGCCTGGAGATCACCACCCGCCGGCGCGGGGCGGCCGAGGGGTGGCGGCTGCGTCTGAGCGGGGGCGGCGAATCGCGCCTGGCCGCCTGCGGGGCCGCCGAAGGCACCACCGTCGCCGTCGCCGACCTGTTTTACAACACGCCGGCGCGTCTGAAATTCCTCAAAAACGCCGTGGCCGAATGGGGCCACATCCTCCAGGCTCTCGTCCGCCAGAGCCTGACCCGCCCCGACGTGGCCTTCGCCATCCGTTGGAAGGGCAAGCCCTACCTGGACCTGCCGGCCGGCCAGACGCTCCCCCAGCGCCTGGCCCAGGTGCTGCCCTCGGGGGCGGGCGGCGACCTGCTGCCGCTGGATCACGCCCTCCAGGAAGCGCGGGTGACGGGCGCCGTCACCGGCCCGCGCACGACCCGGCGCGACCGCCGCCACCAATTTTATTTTATCAACGGGCGGCCGATCGTTTTCCGCGCGCTCCAGTTCGCCTTCGAAGAGGCCTATCGGGGCCTCATCATGACCCAGCAATACCCAATGGGGGCGATCCTCATCGAGGTGCCCGGCGACATGGTCGACGTCAACGTCCATCCGGCCAAGGACGAAGTGCGATTCCGCAACGAGGCGCTCGTGACCGGGGCCGTCCACCGGGCGGCGCTCGAGGCACTGCGCGCCGCCAATCTGGTGCCGACCTGCCAGGTGCCGGCCCCCGGGGCGGGGCTGAACTCGCGCCCGGGGTTGAGCGGCCGACTGGACCGCGCCGGCGAAGCGGTCGGCGCGGAGATCTTCGCCCCCGCCGAACCGGTCCGCCCCTTCCCTTCGGGCGCCGGCCATCAGCTCGATTTCATCCCCGGTTTTGGCCTGCCCGGAACCGCCGATCCGGCGGCGACTCATGCCGTCGCGAGCGGCGACCGGGTCGCCCT
>JAMCWS010000123.1:6875-7675 GCA_023480605.1 bacterium | reverse complement strand
GAAGCAACGACTCGGGGCGAACCTCGAACAAGCCGGCGTCGCCCGTTTCGATCCAGCCTTCGTCGCCCTCGAAACGCACCGGGCACGTGCCCAGCGCCGTGTGATATTGCGGATCGCGATTGCCAAAGGGGGTTTCCAGATAATCGAGGAGGAGTTTGACGCCGTTGGCGTAACGCGCGGTGATATTTTGATCCGCTGGTTCATACTCGATCGGCGTGGTGCCGTCGGCCTGGTTGGCCCACTGGCAAAGGTCAACCGTGTGGGCGCCCCAGTCAAGAATGGAAGCGCCGGCGGCGAAGTCGTAAAAGCCGCGCCACCCGCCCTCAACATATTGGTGATTGTAAGGCCGCCACGCCGAGGGACCCAGCCACCGATCCCAATCGCATTCATCTCGGGGCGCTTCGGGTTCGGCCGGCAGCCAACCGTGATCGATCTGGGGGCGGTAGATCGAAGCACGGAGGGTATGAAGATTGCCCAGTTTGCCGCTTTGGGCGAGGCGGACGGCAAATTGAAAATTGGCTATGCTGCGCCGCTGCGTTCCCGCCTGGAAGACGCGCCCATGGCGCAGCATGGTGTCCGACAGCGCCTGGCTCTCGCCGATCGTCATTGCGCAAGGTTTTTCGGCATAGACGTCCTTGCCCGGCGGGCAAGGACGTCTATGCCGAAAAACTTGCGCAACGACTCGGGGCGAACCTCGAACAAGCCGGCGTCGCCCGTTTCGATCCAGCCTTCGTCGCCCTCGAAACGCACCGGGCACGTGCCCAGCGCCGTGTGATATTGCGGATCGCGATTGCCAAAGG
>JAMCWS010000123.1:0-6865 GCA_023480605.1 bacterium | reverse complement strand
TGCGCCGCTGCGTTCCCGCCTGGAAGACGCGCCCATGGCGCAGCATGGTGTCCGACAGCGCCTGGCTCTCGCCGATCGTCATTGCGCAAGGTTTTTCGGCATAGACGTCCTTGCCCGCGCGCGCCGCCAGGATCGAGGCCAGCGTGTGCCAGTGATCGCCCGTGGCGATCAGCACCGCATCGATGTCCGGCCGGGCGAGCAACTCGAACATGTCGCGATACATGACGCAATCCTTGTTGCCGTACTTGGCGTCGGCCATCGCCTTGACGGCTTCGCGCCGGCGGCGCTGGACGTCGCATATAGCCACGAACCGCACATCTTTTTCGGCCAGCATGCATTCCAGATCGTAACGGCCGCGCGGGCCGATGCCGATGGCGCCCAACACGATCCGTTCCGATGGCGCCACCGCGCCTCCCCGGCCCAGAACCTTCGACGGCAGGACAAGGGGGGCCGCCACGGCGGCCCCCAGTCCGGCGCTCGCCCGGCGGAGAAACGACCGGCGCGAGATGGTTCCGTTTTCCGGCGTAATTTTTGATGCGTCCATGTTTTCCTCTTTCCGTTCAAACGATGGGATCCTTGTACCGATGCCAATCATAGGATGGCGACGGCGCGCCTCAGTCCGGCGGGCCATAAACGTCGTTCATCAATGCATTCAATTGCATGCGATAATAACGGTAATTCTCGAAGGGGAGATAAGGGCGAATCCGATCGTCGAGATGCGGAATATAACCTCCCTGTTCGAGCAGGGGGCGGGCCGTCCGTCGCAGAAGGTTATCGATGGTCCGGCGCCCC
Organism: bacterium; assembly: GCA_023480605.1. Lineage (GTDB taxonomy): Bacteria > Sumerlaeota > Sumerlaeia > MVZB01 > MVZB01 > JAMCWS01. The sequence continues at coordinate 6,073 of JAMCWS010000123.1, read as the reverse complement.
CGCATAACGGCCCGCCAGTCCAGGCCGCCCATCAGTCGGATCCGGCGGCCGAACTCGCGCCGCAGATCCATGTAGCTCAAGCCGCTTGCCGCCGTTTGCGTGAGAACCATTCCGTCGATGCCCGCCTCGAGCCAAAGGGGAACGAGCCGTTTCACCTGGCCGGTGGTCCACGCGAAACAGTGGGTGACGCCACGGCGCCGGAGAGTGCCGATGACCCGGCGCAACGCCGGAACCGCGAAACGGGCGTAGGTTTGGGGCGCGATCACCGTGGATTGGTTCGAGGCGATGGCTTCATAAAATATCGCGTAATCGACGCCCAATCCGGCCGGCACCCCGTCAAGCAGAGCCTCCAGGAAATCGGCGTAGTGCTCCATGACGGCCTCGATCCGGCGGGGCTTCTCATAGAGGTGCAGCATGGCCGTGCGGAACGACGCCCAATCGCTGACGCCGATCACCTGGAGAAAGCCTTCGCTCCAGGGCGAGGCGCTCAGCGCGTAGTCGCGCCGACGCCACCGCCGCAGTAGTTCGGGCCAGTCGGCAGGCACGCGCCGGAGCGAGGCGGGGTCATAAGCCCGGCGGAATCGCGCCAGACCGGCCGTGCCGTCGGCCGGGCGCCGTCGGCCCGCGCAACGCGTGTCGAAGGGCAGGTTTTCACGCCGGTCGAGATGAAAGTAGGCTTCGACGGTCTGGCCTTCCAGCAGGCCGCGCCCGCTCCAGGATTCGACCGCTTCGTCATAGAATTCGCTTTCGTAGCGGGGCGGCGCGCAGCGGGTCGAAAACGCCATGGTGTCCCGAAATCGCTGGCGCGAGTTGGCCGGCATGCCGTTTTTGCCGGCCCGCCTTTCGCTCGGTTCCGCCGCACGATCCATTTTTCGTTTCATGGTGCCCGCCGCGAAGGCCGCATCGCTCGCGGCCCGAATATGCGTATAATCAATCCGCCATGCGCCTTGCCCACATCCGAAATATGGCCAAGCGTATCTCCAATGAAGTCCGGCACGAAAGTGTTTTCTTTGCCGCACGATGAGCGGTCGTTGCTTTTCGCGGCGACGGGCGGTAGGCTGGGGTCGGTAAGGGCGGCGATCGCCGATTCGGACTCGTTCGGGCTTTCGGCCGACGGAGGCATGGTGACGACGATGATCAGCAAGGCAATCGGCATCGTACTCATCGCGATTCTTCTCTTGATGGTCGGTTTTGAACTGGGCCGTTACTTCCGGCTACGGGTCCGCCCCGACGACATCCCCTACCCGGGCGGTCGCCTGCTGCGCCGCATGCTGATGGCGTTGATTTTCGCCGGTGTCGTTGGACTGGTCGTCTTCTGGCCGCCGGTTCCGCCGTGGGCGGGCTTGGGACTTATTGTGTTGTCCCTGGTCGGGGTGCTGATCGGCCTCTATCTGCTCGGACGGGATTTCCGGGAGACCAGTCGCGAGGCGCTCGATCGGACGTCGCGCCTCAAACGCGAGGCCGGCGAGAGCCTGAAAGTGCTGTTGACCGAGGCCGGGAAAAAACGCCGTGACACGAAAAAACAGCCTTGATCCGCCCGCCCGGCCGAATCTCGGATCGGTTCGTTGCTGATTCCGTTTTTTTTTTACCGGGGACAGGTAGACTCACAACGGTGGTCTCATGACGGCAACGGCACACAATGCTCCCTCCGTTCGCGGGCGGGTCGTTATTTTCGACGACGAAATCGCCATGGGGCGGATCCTGGTCAAGGCGCTTGGGATGGAGGGATTCGAAGCGCAGGCTTTCACCAACCCGGTCGAAGGGCTGGCCGCGCTGGGGGGCCTGCAGGCCGACGTGCTGCTGACCGACATCCGCATGCCGGGCATGGACGGCATGCAGGTGCTCGAACGGATGGGGCGCGATTATCCCGATGTTCCCGTCCTGATCCTGACGGCCTACGGCACGGTTGAGGGAGCCGTCAGCGCCATGCAGGCCGGCGCGTTCAACTACATCACCAAGCCATTCCAGCAAAGCAACCTGGTGGCCCAGATCGAGCGGGCGATCGAACACCGGCGGATGACGCAGGCCAACATCCGCCTGAGCGAACACCTGGCCGAAGGCGCCGCCCCCCGCGAGATCATCGGCCGCTCGGCCGCCATCCAGCGGGTGCGGCAAATGATCGAGCGGACCGCGCCGACGATGTCCTCGGTGCTGATCACCGGCCGCAGCGGCGTGGGCAAGGAGTTGGTCGCGCGCGCCATTCACGCGCAGAGCCCGCGCCGCGCGCGGCCGTTTGTCGCCATCAACTGCCCGTCGATCTCGCCCGGCCTGATCGAGTCGGAAATGTTCGGCTACGAGCGGGGCGCCTTCACCGGCGCCGACCGCTCGAAGATGGGGTTGGTCGAGTTGGCCCAGGGCGGCACGTTGTTCCTCGACGAGATCGCCGAACTGCCCGGCGATATCCAGGTCAAGTTGCTGCGCCTGCTGCAGGAACGCGAAATCCAGCGCGTCGGCGGGCTCAAGCAGATCCGCGTCGACCTGCGTCTGGTCGCCGCGACCAACCGCGATCTGACGGCCGAGATGGCGGCCGGCCGCTTCCGCGAGGATCTCTACTACCGCATCAACGTGGTCAACATCGAAATCCCCGACCTGTCCGAACGCGTCGAGGACATACCGCTGCTGGCAGTGCACTTCCTCGAACGGATGAGCCGGCGGTTGCGGCGGTCGGGACTGCGGCTGACCCCCGCTGTCCTGGCGTCGCTCACGGCCTACAGTTGGCCGGGCAACGTCCGTGAACTCGAAAACATCCTCGAACGGGCGGTCGTCCTGTCGCCGACGCCCGAAATCGACGTGGCCGACGTTTTCCCGTCCGGCGACCCGGCGACCGCCAGGGCTCCACCATCATCCACGCCCGCCCCCCCCGTACCGGCGTGGCCGATCGACTATCATGAGGCCCGCCTGCGCTTCGAGCGCGAATACCTGCGCCACCTGCTCGAACGCGCCGGCAACATCACCCGCGCCGCCCAGCTCTCGGGCATCAGCCGCCGAAACCTTTACGACAAGCTCGAAAAGGCCGGCTTGGCCGACGATCTCATTCGGAAAAAATAATCGGCCTTTGCGCCGATCGGCCGGTAAACATTTGGAACGACCGATCGGGCGCGGCGTTACGGGGCTTCCGATCCCGGCAGTCGGGCGGGCGCATCCGCGACGATGGTTGAATCCGCGTAAACGCGTGGAAACGCCATCATGACCGCAAAAACCGTGCGATTCTGCGGGCGAGGGTGTAATCGCCTTGCCCGAAAAACCACTGGCAGGCAGATTGCGGGATCAAACCTTGCCCGGCCGAAGCCCCGGATGTTACATTACCAGCCGATCGCCGATCATGAAAGGCAACAGGCGCATGGAGCCCTATGTTATGAATGAGTCTCGTTTCCTGAAGCTCGCACCAGCGATGTGGTTATCAGGTCTCGCATTGCTGATCCTCGCGCTGGCCGCCTGCCCGGCAACCGCGGACACCATTGGCGATTGGGACTTCACCCAGGGACAGCATGGCTGGACGGGCAACGCCATGGTGGCCAACTCGAAAATTACCGCCCTGGGCTGGGAGTTCGATTCGACCGGCAACGATCCCTGGCTCAACGCCCCGACGGTTCAGACAACCGGCGCTTACTCAATTGTGTTCACGGTGCGCATGAGCAGCACGGCCAACGCCGTCGGCCGGATCTATTGGGGCGCAGGAGACCAATCCGAACCCCAGTCCACCGGCATCGATCTGGTGGCCGACGGCGAATTCCATGAGTTTTCCGCCGTCCTGCCGCCGCTTGACAAATCGCAGTCGATCCGTTTCGATCCGGCCACCAGCGCCGGCCACATCGTCATCCAATCGATCACGATCGAGACGGCGGCGCCCATCGACCCGCCGCCATTCGAACCGCCCCATCACCCCGAGCCGGGGGGCGAATCGCCCCTGTCGATCAGTTCGGGATCGCTCTCCCTCACCCACTACCGCCAATGCTGGGGAGGCTGGGTGGTGGCTGTCGGCGGCGCCGAAATGGCCGCTTCCCAGGACGCCGACCATCTCGGCTTCATTCAGGATGGCGTGTCGCGTTTCGTGCCGCTGCGCGGCGCCGTCCTGAGCGTCGGCAGGGATGGAAACGCCCTGGTCGAGGCGGCCTCCTTCACCGACGACCTGGGTGGCAGTTGGACGCTGACGCGGCGATTCACGCCCGCTCCGTGCGAAGGCGCGATCGACGTTCGGATGCGGGTCCGCTGCGACCAGACCCGCTCAGTGATCCATGTTCCGTGGATGACGCTTTTCCCCGGCCTCGGTGCTTATGGCGCCCACAAGACCCAGGGGATGCTGGCGGGGACCGAATACCTGGCCGATGAACCCAGCAGCAGCAAGGCCGACCTGACCACGGCCGATTCCAATCGCCTCGTGCCTGATCCCCAGAAGCTCACCTTCCCCCTCATGGCGCTCAGCGCCGGTGGGAAATGCCTTGGTCTGAGCTGGACCCTTTCCGATATGATTGCCGCCGTGCACGACTCGCCCGACCGCGTTTACGGGAGCGCCGCCCACTTGTGGGGCTTGTGGGCGCCCGCCGTCGGTCCGATGCGGCGCGAAAACGACCTGTTCGCAACCGTCCCGTTCGCACTGGCCGCCGGCGAAACCCTCCAAGCCGACATGACCCTCCTGGGCGCCCCGGGCGACAGTGTCGTTCCGGCCGTGCGCCAATACATCGCCCTGCGCGGCCTGCCTGCCGTGCCGCAATACGGCCGGGGATTCGACGACGCCGTGGAACTGCTGGCGGTGGGCTATACGCAGTCGGACCTTTACGATGGCAATGGCAAATGGCGCCCCGTCGTTGTGGGCGACAGGTACAATCCCAGTGTGTCGGCCGATGCCGTCATCAACTGCCTCTGGCTCGCCAATCATGCGACGAATCCCGCGACCGCCGCCCGCCTGCGCGACGCCTTCACATCGGGCACGGCGCAACTCCTCGTGGCGGATCCCGTCTTTAACAGCGGTACGGGCCACATTCGCTGGCCGATCGCCAACCTGCTCCTGGGCCGCATCCCCGAGAACCTGGCCGGCCGGCTCGCTTCAGGGCTCAATAACCTCGCCTTGTTCGACACGGACGGCATTCGCCATTATATTCCGACGCCGGGGGGGACGGACTACGGGTCGACCCATTACGCCGACCACGCCAACGGCTACAGCGCCTCGGCGCTCGAAATCGCCTTGGAATCTGCCGTGCTGACGGGCGACGCCAATCTGGCCGCCCAGGCTATTGCGATGCTCGACAAGCAGACGGCCCTCTACGCCGACACCGTACCGCGCGGGGCTCAAACTTGGGAGATGCCGCTCCACACGCCCGACATCCTGGCCTCGGCGAAACTCGTCCATTGCTATACGCTCGGTTACCAGTTGACCGGCCGCAAGGATCTGCTCGAACAGGCCAAATACTGGGCATGGACGGGCGTGCCTTTCGTCTATCTGGACCGCTCGACGGGGGGCGCCATCGGCGATTACGCGACGATTGCCGTCCTGGGCAGCTCCAACTGGATCGTACCCTGCTGGATCGGGTCGCCTGTTCAATGGTGCGGGATCGTTTACGCGGCCTGGATCGAACGGCTTGCACCGCTGGATCCCACGGGCCCTTGGTCTCAGCTCGCCCATGGCATCACGGTCAGCGGGCTGCAGCAGTCCTTCCCGTTCAGCGACGCCTCCCGCCGGGGCTTGTTGCCCGACTCCTTTACCATCAAGTCCCAGACGCGCAACAATCCGGCCATCAATCCCGGCACCGTCATGGCCGGCATGCCCGGCCTTTATGGTCAAGCGCGCCTTTGCGATTTCCACCGGGCGGCGGTGACCCACTGGATGATCACGGCCCCCAGCCCAATCCGCGTTTACTATGAGGGCCAATACGGCGTCACCTTCACCACCCGCGGCTGGGGCGATCATCCTTACAGCGTCTTGATCGCGAACGCCCGGTTCAAACCGCGCGTCATCCTGACCGGCCCGCCCGGCACGCCGCGCGAACGGATGACCGTCCCCGACGTCGATTATCGCCAGGAAGACGGCTGGCTGATCCTCAACAATCTCGTCCGCGACCGCCAGATCGTCGTCCAG
>JAMCWS010000243.1 GCA_023480605.1 bacterium | reverse complement strand
ACGCGGGCGCAACAAATTCATCATGTCGGAATGGATAATAACGCAAAAAACGACCGATGATCCACAGTCGATTTTATTTTTTTTCCCACCCGGTCGCGGAGTGCGTCTCACGCTTTGGATCTGCCCGAATCGGGCTTGCCGGGATCATCGCGGCCGCGCTCGCGGGGCGCCCTGTTTAACCCGTCGGCCGTCGCCGGGAACCAACCGGTCAATTCGGCCAGAAAACCGTAGGCCGTCAAGTCAAAATGCAGCGGGGTGATCGACACGTAGCCGTCGAACAGGAGGTGGTCATCAAGATTGTCGCCGCCGCAGCGCGAGCTCACCCAGCCCTCGCCGACGTTGCGGTAGATGGCCGGCCGCCCGTCCGCGCCGGGCTCGTGCAGAAAAAGATCGGCGTAGCAGGCGTCGCCCATGCGGGTCACGGCCCAGCCCTTGAGCCGCTCGTAAGGCAGCGGCGGCACGTTGACGTTGAGCATCACGCCCGGGGGCAGACCGCGCTCGTGGACCAGCTTGAAGACGTCGACGCCGACGCGGGCAGCCGTTTCGTACGGCAGGTCGTTTTCGTCGTGGTAGAGCAGCGAGAGGGCGACCGCCGGCAGGCCAAGCAGCGCGGCCTCGCGGGCCGCGGCCACCGTGCCCGAGTAGAGGATGTTGATCCCGGCGTTCTGGCCCCGGTTGATGCCCGAGACGACCATGTCGAAGGGACGCTCGCCCGCCAGCGACGTGACGGCCACCTTGACGCAGTCGGCGGGGGTGCCGTTAAGGCCCCAGCCGAAGAAGCGGCCGTCGCGATGGCAGGCCTCGAAATGCAGGTCCTTGAGGAACGAAATGCCGTGGCCCGCGCCGCTGCGCTCGTAATTGGGGGCGACAATCATCAGGTCGGCATGGGGGTGCAGCGCTTCGACGAGCACGCGCAATCCTTCGGCCTCGATGCCGTCGTCATTGGAAATTAATACATGGGGGCGGCGCGGGTGTTTCATGGGTTTCCTGTGCGGGCGGCCGGCGCGCGCGGCGCATCCGCCACGCCTCCCTCCCGGGGGGGATAATCACTTTGAGGATATCATACCCGGGCGTCGCCGCGAAAGTCCCGCGCGCCGGCGGCGGCCGCGGGCACGGTCATGGGGGGAAGGACGTAAAGAACCAAAAGACCCACAAGGGGATATAGGACGAAGAGAGAGGTATTCCAGGAACGAGTCCGGATGGCGCGGACCGAGCGAAGCATGCCGTCTGATTCGACCGTTCCCTTACCGGTCCTCGGACGCCCAGCGGCGCATCAGGGCGGCGTTTTGCTCGACCTGGCGCGCCAGCGCTTCGCTCCACGTCTTGGCCACCCAGGGCACGAAATCGTCCAGATTGGCCTGGTAGGCTTCATCCGACTCGGGTCGCTGACCCTTGTCGCCCGTCTTCGCAATCCAGTCGTCGAGGATCCGGCGCATTTCCTTCAGCTTGGCCTGCCATGCCGCCTCGCCGGCGAGATTGTGGAATTCTAACGGATCCTGTTTAAGATCATAGAGCTCTTCGGGGGCGCGTTCGGTGGCGAAGACCTGATCCTGCTGGGATGATAGTTCGCCGCGTTCGTGCAGGGCGCGCATCTTCTGCATCCATCCGTGGCGTTCGCGTGAAACCAGCGGCGCCAGCAGCGGCCGCCTCGGGTAATAATTACGTATGTATTTACAGTCGCGCGTGCGTACCGAGCGCATGTGGTCGACGTTTTCGTCCCAGCGGTCGCGCGCCGACACGACGTATTGGCGTGGCGGCCCGCTCAGGAACGAACGCCCTTCCATCCAGCCGGGGATCGGGATGCCGGCCAGTTCGAGCGAGGTCGCCGAGATGTCGATCTGGGCGACGACGTCGGCATACGCCTCGCCCGCCCGTCGTTTGCCCGGCAGCCGGAGAATCAGCGGCACGCGCACGCCGTGCTCGTAAAGGGTTCCCTTGCCGCGGATCTGGTAAAGGCCGTGGTCGGTGAAAAAGAAGACGGCCGTGTTTTCGAGCAGACCTTCCTTTTGCAACCGCTCGATGATTTCGCCCACCTCCAGGTCGACCAGGTTGACGGCGCTGAGATACTTCGCCCACTCCTCGCGGAAATCGTCCGTGTCGGGGTAATAGGGCGGCGGGGTGACGCTTTCCGGCTTGACCATGTGTTCGGGCTCGAGCAGGCGCCGGCCGAACTTCCCGCCGGTCAGTTGGACCTGGGCGAAGAACGGCTGGCCGGCCGCCCGGCCCGACCACTCCAGCCCGTCGTAGAGCGGCTGGCGGTAGACGAAGTTGTAATCCTCCTTGCCGAAGGCGAACGTTTTGCCGCCATGCAAGCGCTGGTAGCGCGAGTAATCGCCGTTGCAGACGTAGTAACCGGCGCGGCGCAAAATATCGGGCAATAACTCGACCGGCTTGGGCACCTCGATCCGGTCGCGCCCCCGGCTGCTGCGCATGTGGTGCGCCCCGATTGTTGTTTGATGCATCCCCGTGATGAGGCCCGACCGCATCGGCGCGCAGATTGTCCCCGTGACGATGGCGTTTTCGAACCGGATGCCTTCGCGCGCCAAACCGTCGACGACGGGAGTGTTGACGGCCTTTTCCCCATAACAACCGAAATGACAGGACATGTCCTCGGCGATGATCCAGAGGATATTGAGGCGCTGTGCGGAACTCCGAGCCAGCGGCGGGTCGGCGGGGGCCGCGGCCAGGGGAAGCGCCGTAACGACCGCGCCGGCGGCAAGTCTCAAAAACGCCCGCCGGTCGATACGCGAAGGACAGGGGGTGGCGTCCATCGGAATGACCTCGTGTCATGGTTTGATCCAAGTCGTTAGTACCGGAAACGCCGGAATTCTTTATGTCCTACGGTGCCGCGCGGCCAGGGCGGCGCGCCGCGTCCATGGGTGGCAAAAAGGTGCTGTATTCCGCCGGCGGGCGGGGTATGATCGGCTCACGTCGTCACCGTTGGCGCCATCCTGAGTATCGGAGTATTATCATGATGCATTGGTTGGCTCGTGTGAGTCTGCCCCTTTGCTTCCTGGCGGCGCCCCTGGCGGCCAAGGCTGACATTACCCCGTTGGAACTGGCCAACGCCACGCTTTCGTTCACGTTTGAGATGGGTCAGCCCGTCGGCCTGCTCGACAAGACCACCGGCGAGACGCTCGTCACCTGGAATCCGGACGATCCCCTCATCGCCGTGCGCACCACCGACCGGGTCACCTATTCGCTCGGCCCGGCCCATTTGCTGGAAGACCGGACTCTGCCCGACGGCGCGCGTTGGAGGAGGCTGAATTACGAAATCACCACGCCGATCCACGTCACGGCCCAGATCGTTCTGACGCTGGCCGCCGTCGACCCCGACCTGACGATCGAGGCCACCGTCGTCAACCAGAGCGCCAAGGAAATCGAACTGGTCGCCGCGCCGGCCAACATGCTCGTCGCGCGCGGCGCCGGCAAGTTCCTGGCCTACCCCCACCAGAGCGGCGTGCTCATTCCCCTGGACGACCGACTCGACCGCATCAAGCTTTACAACACGCTGCCGCTCGTTTTCGGCTATCCCTCCAGCGCGGCATCGATGCAGTGGATGGGCCTCCAAACCAACGCCGGCAGTCTCCTCATCCAGAGCACCGACCGCTACGGCGCGCTCAAGCGCTTCGGCGTCGTGCCGGCCGGGAGCGCATCGGCGCGCCTGGTAATCGAGAACCAGGCCTCACTGCGCCCCGGCGAGACCTTCGCCGTCCCCGCCTGGCGGTTGCGGGCCATTCCGGGGGGCGACAGCCTGGCCATGGCGCGCGTTTACCGCGACTGGGTGCGCGAATTGACGGCCGCCGATTACTTCCACCTGCGGCGCGACACGATCAGCGGAGTGGAGAAGATCCCGCTCCAGTTCGTACCCCTCGCCGCCAAGGCGCAGGGCCGACCTTGGCTCGACCGGCTGCGCGATCCCGCCGGTTACCCCGAGCACGGCATGCGCGGCACGGTCGAAAGCCCCGCCGGCTACGTTCCCGACGGCGCGGCGTTTGAAATGCTCAAGGGATTCGAGGCGGTCTACGGCGTCAAGACCATCCCCCAGATGTGGACCTTCGGCCGGCGCGCCGCCATGTCGGGCTGGCCGTTCTATCCCCTCGACCCGCCGATGGAACAGCCCCGGACGATTTACGGCGTCGCCTACCCCGGCCTGACCCTGGGCGACTTTCTCAAGGGGCTGCGCGCGCTCGACAACCCGCTGTTCCTCTATTTCAACCACGCCCTGATTACGACCGAAACGCCTGAACAAAACTTCGACAAGTATTACAACAAGACCGGCCACGACGCGACACCCTACCTCGTCAACGGCGACTCCTACCCGGTGAGCCCCCTGCCGATGCGGCCCATCCAGATGCCGGTCATCAGCCAACTCGCCGCCTGGGGAGGCGACGCCGAGGCCTGCGCCACGGCCATCATGCTCGATTCCTCCGACTACCTGGGGGGCACGAACTGGGGCAACAGCCAGATTCGCAACGACGTGATCTCCGACATCGACCGTAACACGCAGGCGCAATACATCGACCGCTACGGCTACGAGGGGCGCGACAGCTTCGTGCAGGACCTGATCCAGCGCGATGTGGCGATGAACGAAGCCACGCCGGCGGCCGTCAAGATCGGCGAGTGGATCAACGAGTGGGAAACCCTCTTCCTCGACATGAACGCCGGCAGCATCGACCTCAAGCGCGAATACCCCGACACCAGCCCCCGCGCCCCCGGCGACAACATGATCCCGGCGCCTCTCTACCAGGCCGTCTACGGCGACACGCAATACGTCGTCATTCGGGTCGGGGCGGCCAGCGATGCCAACCTGGGCGACCTGGCCGACGAGGCGTCGATCACGCCGGCCCCGATGTCGCGCCGCGCCTCGGCCACGTTCGGCGCCCCCGGCCAAACCCTTTTCTGGGGCGCCGTGCAGTGGGCCGGCGACACCTACCACAAGCGCCTGGGCATGACCTACCTCGTCTGCCGCGATACGCTGGCGCGCCGCGAAGCCTTCGGCCGCGCCGTCGATTACCGAATGCTGGCCGCCAACGGCCAGCCGACCGTCAACATCTTCGCCCTGCGCGAGACGCGCTTCCTCGATGGTGACGGCCGGGCGCTGGGCGTCAACTGGGATAACAACACCGGCCTGCGCGTCGGCGACGTGACGATCGACTGCGACGGCGTGGGCCGGGTGCGCCTGATGAACATGTTCGGGTCGCCCGAGGAAATTTTCGGCTCGCTGGGGCGGATGCGCCAGGGTGCGTCGGCCAGCCTCATGCGCGGCGGCCGGTTCGCCGTCTGGGATTTCGCCGGCCGGATCGACGTCGACGGCCGAACCCGGCTGCGCATCGAGGATTCCGGCCTGTTTCCGACCGGGCTGGCGGTCATCTGGGATGGCCGGCGCCTGACGCTGGGCAACGCCGCCGTCGCTGCGCGCCACGTGCGCCTCGTCTGGGACGCGCCGACCACGGGCACACTGGCGCCCGTTCCTTCCGCCGAGCTCACCGCCCCCGACGGCCAGACGGCCACGGTCAATTACCTGGACACGGGCGACTTTACGATCACCCCCAACGGGACGACCCAGACGATCGAAGTGAATCTGCCCGGCGCGCCGAATCCTGTCTCGGACCGCGAAACCCCGGCCAGCATCGTCAGCCTCGACTTCACCCCCTCGCCCGACGCCGCGCGGGGATTCGAGTTGTACGAATAAAAACAAAAACCACCGCGCGGCGAATCTCAGTCATATATAAACCGCAAAGGCGCAAAGGACGCAAAGAAGAGATATTTGAAACACGCATCATCATGTCATATCTCTGAAACCCTTTTAACAATACTTTGCGTTCTCTGCGTCTTTGCGGTTTAAAATATTCTTTGTCGGCAAGCGCACAAAAGAAAGGACCCGCCGCCATGTTCGAACGCCTGAGCGACAATCTTTACCTGTTTCGCGACGTGTGCAACGTTTACGTCCTCAAGGACGGCAACCGGGCGTTGCTCGTCGACTTCGGCCGCGGCGAGGTGCTCGCCCGCTTGGGCGAAATCGGCGTCGGCAAAGTTGACTGGATCCTCCACACTCACCACCACCGCGACCAGTGCCAGGGCGACCGGCTGGCCAACGCGCGCGGCATCCCCATCGCCGTGCCGGCCTACGAGCGCCCCTATTTCGACGAGGTCGAGGTCTTCTGGGGCTCGCGCCAGGTCTATAACCTCTACGACACGCGCCACACGTTTTCGACGCTGGCCGAGAGCGTCGCGGTGGCGCGCTCGCTGCTCGATTACGAGACATTCGAGTGGGGACCCTACCGCCTGTTCATCCAGCCGACGCCGGGCCACAGCATGGGCCACGTCGCGCTGCTGGGCGAGGTCGACGGCCGCCGCGTCGCTTTCTCCGGCGACCTGATCGCCGCGCCCGGCAAGGTCGAGTCGCTCTACGGCCTGCAATATTACTACGGCGATTCCGACGGCATGGATTACCTGATTTACTCGCTCGCCAAGATGCGGGGCCGGGGCGTGGCGCTGGCCTGCCCGTCGCACGGCGCTCCGTTCGGCGAGGTCGACGACGCGCTGCGGGCGCTGGAAACCAAGGTGCGCGACTGGCGCTCCCACCGCTACTTCCACCTCGGCCCGCCGACCCCCGATATCGCCCCGCGCGCCGTGCTGCCCCACCTGATCCACATCCCCGGCTGTTCGAACACCTTCGTCGTCATCGCCGACAACGGCAACGCGCTGTTCGTCGATTACGGCGCCCAGGGCGGCAACTTCCTCAGTTCGAACAAGGTCCACTTCGAAGCCAACAACCGCTTGCGGATGCTCGAGCACAACCTCGACCTGCTGCGCGAGCGCTTCGGCCTCAAGACGATCGACGTGGCCATCCCCAGCCACTACCACGACGACCACGTCAACGGCCTGCCTTACCTCCAGCGCCATCACGGCACGCAGATCTGGTGCTACAAGAACATGACCGACATCCTTCAGAATCCGCACGGCTACAAGCTCGGCTGCGTCTTCGCCCAGCCGGTGCGCGTCGACCGCTCGCTCGATCAGGGGGAAACCTTCCGCTGGGAGGGCTACGAGTTCCAGGTCTTCCACGCCCCCGGTCACGCGGACTACCACATGGCGATGTTCGGCGAGATCGACGGCACGCGCGTGGCCTTCAGCGGCGACAACTTCTTCTCCGGCCCCGGCGGCCGCCTTTACGGCAACAACATCTGGCGCAACCACGTCCACGCCAACAGCTTCGAAATCACGGGCCGGCTGTTCCTGGAGCGCCAGCCCGAGCTGACCTGCCCCGGCCACGGCGAACCGCTGCGCCTGGGCGGGCCGGCCTGGCGCGACTTCAACGACTGGTGCCGCGAGGAGCAGGAGCATTGGCGGGGGCTGGCCGTCGACGGCCACGCCGAGCGCGCCGTCTATCCCGATTACGTTTTCCTCTACCCCTACCAGCCCCCGTGCGCGCCCGGCCAGTCTGTCCGGATGGAGGTCTGGTTCGAGAATATTTTCGATAAACCGGCCACGCTCGAGTATGCCCTCAACCTGCCCCAGGGATGGCGGGCGGAGCCCGAGCGCGGGAAGCTCACGGCGGCCCCCGGAAAGAAAACGGTCGCGCCGTTTCGCCTGACGGTGCCGGCGGGCGAACAGACGGCCTACCGCCGGCGCGTTTTCACGCTCGATGCCGTGATCGACGGCCAACCGCTCGGTCAGATCGCCGAAGCCCTCGTGGACCTGCGCCCCCAGGCCGACTGGCGGTGAGGGCCGCCAGTC
>JAMCWS010000005.1 GCA_023480605.1 bacterium | reverse complement strand
GTCGGCGACCGCCAGATCGTCGTCCAGGTTCACGATTACACCGGTGTCGATGACTATCAATTGTATCGCTGATTGCGAGCCGAGGCTCGAAAACATGAACAGCCGCGAACGTTTCGCCTGTGCCATGGCGCATCGCGCGCCCGACCGTCTGCCGGTCGACATTGGCGCCACCAGCCTGACCGGAATACGGCCGGGCTGCCAGGTCCGCCTGAAGGAACTGCTGGGATTCACCGGCGAAGGGCCGGCCGTCGGCGACCCGCCGCGAGTGACCGGCCGCGTCGACGAACGGATTCTTCGTTGGGCGGGCACCGACTTCCGCGCCGTCGGCGCCATCGCCAACCTGCCCAGCGTTCACGAGCGGCGCCTTTCGCCGACCAGTGGCGTCAATTGCTGGGGCATCCGCTACGGCGTCGTCGGCGGCGAAGGTCAAATAACCGGCAACCCCCTGCGCGGCGCGACGGTCGAGGATCTGCGCGCGTTCGCCTGGCCCGAGGCGCGTGTCGACGAGCGGCTGCTCGAACGCTGGGAAGCCGACGCCAAGGCCCTGCGCCGTGAGGGCCGATACGTCGTTGTCGCCGAGCATCCGGTCCTGGGCGTCCTCGAGCTGGGCTGCTGGATGTGCGGCTACGACGACTTCCTGCTGCGCCTGGCGATGGATCAGGATTTCGTGCGCGAATTCTTCGACCGAGTGCTCGCCATCCAACTGGCCGTCATCGAGCAGTATTACGGCGTGCTGGGTCCTTACATCGATCTGACCACCAGCGGCGACGATTTCGGTACCCAAGCGGCGCCCTTTATGTCGCCCGAGATGTTCGAGTCACTCATCGTCCCCTATTTCGCCCCCCGCATCCGGCGCACGAAAGAATTGGGCCGGTGTTATTACTGGCACCACAGTTGCGGCTCCATCCGGCCGCTGATCGATCCCCTCATCGCCATCGGCGTCGACATCCTCAACCCGGTTCAGACTTCAGCGGCCGGCATGGATCCGGCCGGACTCAAGGCCGCCTTCGGCGATCGCCTGGTCTTCTGGGGCGTGATGGCCCCCGCCCACGAAATCCAGGACGACATCCCGGCCGAAAACATCGTCGCCTGGGTCGAGGCGCTGAACCGGGCAAACGCGATTTGGCCATGAAAATTCGCAGCGTGCGGAGCCGCAACCAAAATGCCGAAAATCCCGTTTGGAATTCAAGCTTCAGCTTGATATCAAAAACATCGTTACGCAAAGAACCGCAACGAACACGCGAAGGATCGCCAAATAGAAAGCCGGCAATGCATAATCCACTGGAGTTGCCCGTAAAATCTTAGCGCCAGAGCTTGAAAAGAAAGGTTGATAGTACAAAGGCACGCGGTAAATCAGGTTCTATCATACACTATTGCCGGCGCGCGCTCATCCTGGTCTGGTTCACAGGCCGGCGCACCACTGCTTGGACGTATATCATGCCCGGATGCGCCAGCCGCCAACGGTTGCGCACCGGCCCGTGGTCTCCAGTCGACGAATGAAAATTTTTCCGAACCCATGAAATAATCCTTGCGCGCGGAAGAATGTTTGGCTATATTGCCAAATAGAATTTTTGGAGGAATCATCTCCTGGACGCCCGGACACAAGCCCGTTTCGAAGCCCGCGCCGCGATTATCAAGGCCATGGCGCATCCTTCGCGCCTGTTCATCGTCGATGAACTCTCGCGCGGCGAGCGCTGTGTCTGCGAACTGACCGATATGGTCGGGGCCGACATCTCGACCGTCTCCAAACACTTGGCCCTGCTCAAAAGGGCCGGCATCGTGACCGACCGCAAGAAAGGGCTTCAAGTCTTCTACCGGCTCAAGACTCCTTGCATCCTGCGCTTCTTCGAGTGCGTCGAGTTGGTGCAGGCGGCAAACGCCGGGGCAAATGCCGCAACCCAGGCCAAGGAGCGGAAGGTTACCTGCTGTGGCAGGCAGTAGTTTTTTTGCCTGATATTTGGCCGTTTTACCAAGTAATGGAGTGCAGACCGTGAAAACTGACACCCAAACGTGTTGTGCCAAAAGAACCGGCGGCGGCGGGGCCAAAACGGATGTGGCGGTCCGGCGCTTTCCGCTCCGCTCGGCCGTCTTCGCCGCAGTGGGGCTGGTCGCCTGGTGGGCGATTTACCGGAACCTGGCGCTGCTATCCCAGTGGCTGACCTACCACGTGCTGGCCCTGCGCGAGGGAACTCACCTTGGCAGCGCGGTGGAGTTCCTTATCTTCGAGGTTCCCAAGGTGATGTTGCTGCTCACGCTCGTCGTCTTCGGCGTGGGGATCATCCGCTCGTTCTTCACACCCGAACGCACCCGGCGCATGCTGGCCGACCGGCGCGAGTCATTGGGCAACGTGCTGGCGGCGGGTCTGGGCATCGTGACGCCCTTTTGCTCCTGCTCGGCCGTACCTCTCTTTATCGGGTTCGTCACCACCGGCGTTCCCTTGGGCGTGACGTTTTCTTTTCTCATCTCGGCCCCGATGATCAACGAGGTCGCCCTGGTTCTGCTCTTCGGCCTCTTCGGGTGGCGGGTGGCCGGGATCTACCTGGGCACCGGTCTTGCCATTGCCATCGTCGCCGGCTGGGTCATCGGCCGGTTGCGACTGGAGCGGTACGTTGAAGATTGGGTTTACCAGATGAATGTCGGCGCGCCGGCCATGCCGGAGCAGCGCCTTTCCTGGCCCGAGCGTATCGAGTATGGCAAGACCGCCGTGCGCGAGATCGTCGGCAAGGTCTGGATCTACGTGGTGCTGGGGATCGCCGTTGGGGCGGGTATTCACGGCTACGTGCCGCAGGATTTCATGGCCCATATCATGGGCAAGCAGGCCGGCTGGTGGAGCGTGCCGCTGGCGGTCCTCATCGGCGTGCCGATGTATTCCAACGCCGCCGGCATCATCCCGATCGTGCAGGCGCTGCTGGGAAAGGGCGCGGCGCTGGGCACGGTGCTGGCCTTCATGATGGCGGTGATCGGCCTGTCGCTGCCCGAGATGATCATCCTGCGCAAGGTGCTCAAACCGCGCCTGATCGCGGCCTTTATAGGCGTGGTCACCGTAGGCATCCTACTCGTCGGTTATTTGTTCAATTTCATCTTTTAGCGTTTGGAATATCTCCAGGAATGGAGAAGCCCCCCTGATGGAATGGAAAAAAGAATGGAAGTCCCTGGCCGTGATCCTGGCGGTCTTTCTGGCCGTGTTTTACCTGCCGGTTGGCTTGCCGCGCTTCAATATGGCAGTGATGGAGGCGCTGCACCTGGCCAAGTGGTACGCCCAGGAGCACGTGCTGCTCTGCCTGATTCCGGCCTTCTTCATTGCCGGGGCGATTGCCGTTTTCGTGAGCCAGGCTTCGGTGATGAAATACCTGGGGGCTGGCGCGCCCAAGGCGCTGGCTTACGGCGTGGCGTCCGTGTCGGGTACCATCCTGGCCGTTTGCTCATGCACGGTGTTGCCGCTCTTCGCCGGCATCTACCGCATGGGGGCGGGATTGGGTCCGGCGACCGCTTTCCTCTATTCCGGCCCGGCGATCAACATTCTGGCGATCATTCTGACGGCGCGGATTTTGGGGCTGACGCTGGGGATCGCTCGGGCGATGAGGGCGATCGGTTTCAGCGTCATTATCGGCCTGCTGATGCATTTCATCTTCCGCAAGGAGGAGTTGGAAAAAGTCAAGGCCCAGGCGAGGCTGCCAGGGCACCGGTTGCGCCAAATGCACCAAGCCTTGCGAGGCGACCGAGGTAGCGGCCAATGGGCTGGGCCTGGAGTATGAGATCGCCAAGGTGACCGACCTGGCCCAGATCATGAATTATGGCGTGATGATGACGCCGGCGTTGGTCGTGGATGGCGAGGTCAAGGTGGCAGGCCGCGTGCCGAGCGCGGATGAGATCAAAAAAATGCTCGCCTGATTGATTGGGCGACGCCAATTCCATATGGAGAACGGAGATTAAACATGAGTACTGGAAGCAATTGCTGTAACGCTGCCCCGAAGCTGATCTTTGCCTGCTCGGGCGCGGCCGATGTCGGCTCGGTGGCCGACCAGGCCGCCCGTAAACTGACGCGCGAGGGTAAAGGCAAGATGTTCTGCCTGGCCGGCGTGGGCGGGCGCGTCAGCGGCATCATGAAGACCACCGAAGCCGCCGAGGCCATCCTGGCCATCGACGGCTGTCCGCTCAATTGCGTGAAACAAAGCCTGGAGACGGCGGGATTCACGAATTTTAAGCACCTGCAGATGGCCGAGTTGGGCCTGGCCAAGGGCCAGACGCCGGTGAGTGATGAGGCGATCGCCAAGGTGGCGGACAAGGGCGCCGAACTGCTGGCCTGAACGGCCGAGTTGGCTGGCGAATCCAGGCCGCCGTGCGGCAACTAGCATGTTGTGGGACCGGGCCGAGTGGCCGGATCGATCCTGCTCCCCTGTCAACCCCGACGAGACACAAGGAGACAAGTCGATGTATGGGACTGGTGAAATAAAGAAAACAGGAATGGGTTTTGGCGCGAAGATCGGCATTGTCGCCGCGCTCCTCGTGGTGGTGGCTGCCGCGCTGTTTGTCAAAAACAATAGGGCTGAGATCAAGGCGGAAGCGGCGTCGCCGGTCGCGGCGGCCACGCCCGATGCTAAGCAGCCGCCCGCCCAGGCCGAGACGCCCAAGGCCGCGCTGCCTCGTCTGGTGGACCTGGGGGCGGGCAAATGCATCCCCTGCAAAATGATGGCTCCGATCCTTGAAGAACTGAAGATGGAATACACGGGCAAGATGGAGGTGGTCTTCATTGACGTCTGGGAAAATCCCGATGCCGGCATGAAGTATGGTATCAATATTATCCCAACCCAGATCTTCTATGATGCCGCAGGCAAGGAACTCTTCCGCCACGAAGGCTTTTTCGCCAAGGAGGATATCCTGGCCAAGTGGAAAGAGCTGGGGGTGGAATTTGGCGCTTCGGAAAAGCAAGCATTCAGCCGGCTGGAGCCCGCCCAACCCGACACCCGCCCGGTGGAGGCCATCTGTTACATGTGCGACGGCGACGTCAATCCCAAGACCCGCGTGA
Organism: bacterium; assembly: GCA_023480605.1. GTDB lineage: Bacteria > Sumerlaeota > Sumerlaeia > MVZB01 > MVZB01 > JAMCWS01. The sequence continues at coordinate 2,739 of JAMCWS010000005.1, read as the reverse complement.
TGCTCAAGACGAACAAGGGCGACGTTTGCCTTTGTTCGCCCCACTGTTACTTCATCACTTACACCAGCCTGACCGACAAGGTCGAAATCGCCAGCTCGCACGAGCGCACCCAGGTGACCGACTGGGCCACCGGCCAGCCGATGGCGGCCGTGAATGCCCACTTTCTGTTAGGCCAGGATGAGCGCCATCGCCCCACGGTCAAAGCCTTCGCCGACAAGGCAGCCGCGGAAAAGGAAATGCATTCAGCCGGCGGCAACCTGTCGGACTGGAAAGCACTGGAGGAAAAGGAGCTGGCCAACCGTTGCGCCTTTTGCGACCGGGCTAATTACCCCGAGGATGCCGCGCGCGTGAAGGTTGAATCGCTCAGCGCCTGGGGCTGCTGCCCGATGTGCGCCCTGGGCGTGGCCGCCCGGCTGCAAAAGGACATCACGGTTGAGCAAAGGGACGCTCTGACCGGCGAGATCGTGCGCTTGACGACGATCAACGACTCGGTGGCCGCTCTGGAGCCCAAGACGGTGGTGGCCTGGGCCGGGCAGAAGAAGTATCCTGGCGGCAAGATGGTCTCGACCGGCTGCTTCAAGCAGGCTTTTTTCGTGAATGAAGACAACCTTAGAAAGTGGGTCGAACTTCATCCGACGGCAACGGGAAAACAGATCACCATCGGCCAAGCGCTGGCCGAGAAAATGAAACTCACTCCGGAACAGATCAGCATGGCATGCAAGATCGGTGAATGCGCGCCGCGCTGAACGGCGCAACAGGTTTGGAAAGGCCAACCATGGAACAACTGTTCACCATGCTCACCCATGCCGTGGAAAGCGCCCCGGTTATCGCCCTGGCCGCCGCGTTCATTTGGGGCGTCCTGAGCATCATCCTCAGCCCCTGCCATCTGGCGAGCATCCCGCTGATCGTGGGTTTCATCGACAAGCAAGGGCGCATGTCCACCGGGCGGGCATTCCGGGTCTCCACCCTTTTTGCCGTGGGCATCCTGGCGACCATCGGTCTGATCGGGGCGGTGACGGCTGCCGCCGGGCGCATGCTGGGCGACGTGGGGCGCTACGGGAATTACGTTGTGGCGGCCATTTTTTTTGTGGTCGGCCTGCACTTGATCGGGGTGGTCCCGCTGCCTTTTTCCGGACCGGGCCAAGTCGGCATGAAGCGCAAGGGCCTGCTGGCCGCCCTGATCCTGGGACTGGTCTTCGGCGTCGCCTTGGGGCCCTGCACCTTCGCCTATATGGCGCCGATGCTGGGCGTCACCTTCAAGTTGGCCGCGACCAACATCCTCTACGGCATCGCGCTGCTGGTGGCTTACGGCGTGGGCCACTGTTCGGTGATCGTTGTCGCGGGGACATCCACCGGACTGGTCCAGCGTTACCTGAACTGGAATGAGCAGTCCAGGGGGGCGGCCGCCGTCAAGGTTGTCTGTGGCGCGCTGGTGCTGCTCGGCGGAGTCTGGCTGATCTACAGCGCACCGAAATAGGAACGGGTTCATGAAGGGCGCCCTTATTCCGCCTGAATGATGTCTGAATTGCCAGTCATGCAATGATCGGATTTATCGTCCAATGACGCTGATTATGTGTGAATCACCCGAGGATCGCCCGTGGGTCGATTATTGTCGCTGATCGGGCTGCCTCAAATACAGGATGTTATATGCGCAAGGAGCATCGAAGAGAATGAAGATTGCCGCCACAATCGGCATAACCCATACGTGAAATGCATTTGCGTGTATGTGACCGTGCGTTATAATTCGTTAGATGGCGAATTATAGGAGAATACGATGCGCCGATTCCTGGATATCACCAAAGCTCTTGCCGATGAAAGCCGCGTGCGCGCCCTGCTGGCTTTGCGCGGCGGCGAGTTGTGCGTCTGCCAGCTTATCGACCTGCTCGGTTTGGCTCCCTCGACCGTCTCCAAGCACATGGCCATCCTGATCCAGGCCGGGTTGATCCTCAGCCGCAAGGATGGGCGCTGGCATTATTGCCGCCTGCCGGGAGAGGAAGAGGCCGAGCCCGCCGTGCGCGCGGCGCTGGACTGGCTCCAGGCCGCGCTGGGTGGTTGCCCAGTGGCCAAACAGGATATGAAACGGCTCAAAGAAATACGCCGCAAGGAAAAGGAGGAAGTCAGTTCATGTTGTTACCGAAACTGAAGGTTCTGTTCCTCTGCACCGGCAACTCCTGCCGCAGTCAGATGGCTGAAGGATGGGCCAGAGCGCTCAAGGGTGACATTATCGAGCCATACTCGGCCGGGATCGAAACGCACGGGATGAACCCCCGCGCGGTTAAGGTCATGGCCGAAGCGGGCGTGGACATCACCGGCCATCGGTCGAAAAAAGTCAGTGAACTGGAGGGTGTCGAGTTTGATTACGTGGTCACGGTCTGCGGCCACGCGAATGAGAATTGCCCTCGCTTCCCTGGCAAAGTCCAGGTGGTGCATGTTGGATTCGACGATCCGCCCCGGTTGGCCCAAAACGCCGGGAGCGAAGAAGAGGCGCTGACCCACTACCGGCGCGTGTGCGAAGAGATCAGACGTTTTATCGAAACTCTGCCGGACGGGTTGACTCGCCGGCCCAAAGGAGAGAAGCAACAATGAGTTCGAACTGCGGCGTGGTTTCGCGACTTTCTTTTCTTGACCGCTACCTGACGCTCTGGATCTTTCTGGCCATGGCGCTGGGCGTCGGCCTGGGCTGTTTCATCCCCGGCACCGAGGGTTTCATCAACCGTTTCCAGGCCGGCACGACCAATA
>JAMCWS010000168.1 GCA_023480605.1 bacterium | reverse complement strand
GGCGCGTCCCCCTCCTTCATCTCCCACGGATACCTGAACCGGGGGCGTTCGGAGAAGTTGCGGATCAGTTTGTGGCGGCCGGTGCGCACGGCCCGCATCGGGTCGAAATCGCCGTGGAAGTTGCGCTCCATGAACAGACACTCGGCGGGCGAATACGCCCGGCCCAGCAGGGACGGCGCGTAACTGCGCCCCTGGACGCGCTCGGGGATCGGCAGGTCGAGAAGTTCCATGAGCGTCGGCAGCAGGTCGACGTGCGAGGTCGGGTGCGGGCACTCCAGGCCGGCCTTGAAGCGGCCCGGCCAGCGCATGATCATCGCCGTGGTGAGGCCCGGGTCGTAAAGGGTGCCCTTTGCGCGCGGGAAGCCGATCCCGTGATCGGTGGTGAAATACACCAGCGTGTCCTGATCGAGCCCGGTTTCCTTGAGCGTGTCGAGGATGCGGCCGATCTGGGCGTCCATGTGGCTGATGATGCCATAAAACTGGCGCAATTCCTGGCGGAAATGCGGCATATCGGGCAAAAAGGGCGGGATGGTCAGTTCGTCGGCCTTGTAGCGCGCCTGGAAGGCCCGCCGTTCCGGGCCGAGATCGATCGGCGCGTGCGTGCCGGGCTTCGGACCGAGCTTAAGGCGGGTGTTCCAGGGCTGGTGGACATCGAAGGTTCCGCCGTTGGCGTAGAACGGTCCGTCCGACGGCTTATGATGTTTCAGGAAGTCGATCATGTTGTTCGCCATGTCCTCGACGTACATGCACTCCACCTTGTCGAGGTGTTTGTAGCGATTTTTTTGTCGCGCGCGCTCGTGCTGGGTGCCGAAGTTGTAGGTTTCGTAACCCGCCCCGTTCATGACGTCGACAATCGTCTGTTCGCTCTCGGGCAGGACGATGCCCATGTGGGCCAGAGAGATGAGGCCGTTGGCGTGCGCGTAACGGCCGGTCATCAGGCAGCCACGCGCCGGACTACACGCCGTCGAATTGCAGAAGTGGTTGGTAAAGCGCACGCCCTCGGCGGCCAGCGCGTCCAGGTTGGGGGTTTGGACGTCGGGGTAACCGAGGCAGGCCAGGCTGTTGCCGAGGTCGTGGACGATGATGTGGATGATGTTGGGTCGCTGTGGTTTTTTGCCGGGAGCGCGGGCCGGCCGGGGCCGGGGCGCAACGGTCTTCTCGGCCGCGGCCTTGCCGGGTTCGCCGGCCGCGGTCACGCCCAGCGCCAACATCGAGCTCTTCTGAAGGAATTGCCTGCGTTTGATCGTCTCCATGATGAAACCTTTTATAAGCCAAAAATCGCGCCGTCGGAACGGAGTCGCGCCCCGCGCCAAGTCTTTCTTGTCATCCACGCCAGTCCTGGCTGTCTCTGCCCCGTGCGCCGAATTATTTCATCATCTAAACCACAGAGGCACGGCGAACACGGAAAATACAGGGATTGAGATATCAAGCCGAAGCTTGAACGCCAAACGCGATTGTTGGTAAGGAACCAGAATTCCACCTCTCTGTGTCTCTGTGCCTCCGTGGTTCAATAACCTCGATCCATCATCAAGAGATTGCGGACGCGCGTCACTCCACCAGGTGGATGTCGCATGGGAAATTCTTGTCGCTCATACAGTCTTGGAGCAGGGCGTCGAGGGTGCGGTTGTCGGCCGTATAAAGAAGCCGCCGCGAAAGCTCGATCCGCTTGCCGGGCACGAAGCGGATGGCGGGGTCAGACTGGCACCGGGCCGCCAGCGGGCCGAAGGCCTTCCCCCAAGCCTTGAGCCGGCAGGCCTGGCCCTCGGGCAGGTCGCCGCCGCCCCAGAGCCACTTGCTCAGGGGGTTGATGTCTTCGGCGTCGAGCTTGACGGTGATGCCGGCGGTGACGAGGCCGCTATATTGGGTGAGCTTCTCGTGGGTCGGCACGTCCCGGAGGGTCCAGTTGATCCAGCCGACGGCGCAGTCGTTGGTCGCCGCGGTCAGGTCTTCGCACCAGCGCGCCTGGTCGGCCTCGGTGTTGCGGGAGTAGTCACCCGCTCCGCCGTGCCAGCCCGTCTCGCTGCGCACGACCGGGCGGCCGGAGTTGGCGCGCACGTAACGGCAAAGGGTCTCGAGGTAGCGCAACTCGCGGTCTAAAATTTTCGGGTCGCGCGACAGGTTCTCATACCACTCCGATGTGAAGGGCGGAATGTAAAAGGGGTATGTGTGGACGCCGATGAAATCGACCATCTTGCCCAGCGCCGCAAGGTCCAGCGCCGAATAGCCGTAAGGGCCGCCCCAGCCGGCCGCCCCCTGGTTGCGCACCAGCGGAAACTCCCAGAGGATGAGGTCGATGGCCACCAAGTGATTGGGGTCGGCGGCGCGGACGGCCTTCACCAGCGGTGTGATCTTGACCGTGTAGAGATGCTCGCGGAAGAGTTGCCAGTCGTAGAGCTTCCGGTCGTTCTTTTTGTTGAGCGAATCGAGATACCAGAGCGTGGGCTTGGCGTTGCGCACCTTGTCGAACTCGCCGTTGTGGTACAGGGCGCCGCATAGCTCCTCCCAGACCTTGTCGCGCCAGCCGGGCGTGGGCTTCAGGCCCCACGCCGCGGCGTTGGCCGCCTCGCTGGGGTAGCGGCTCGCCAGCCAGCGCTCCCATTCGGCTCGGTCGCCCTCGTGGCCGACGAGTGTCGTAGCCTCCGAGTCCACCTCCCAGCAGAAGATCGCCGGTTCGTCGCGGTAGCGCTCGGCCAGGCGGCGGAAGCCTTCGGCATATAGTGAGGTGGCCCGGGGATCCTGGCGATGGCGCCCGCGCAGGCTGATGTTGACGTAAAGGCGCAGGCCGTTGCGCCGTGCGGCGGCGACAAGTTCGTCGCACTTGTTGAAGTCTTCCGGCGTCCCGGCCTGGAGATCGCGCGAATCGGCGCCGACGGGCGTGAGGTGGAATGTCAGGCGTAGCGTATTGCAGCCGAGTTGGCGGGCCAGCGCGAAGTCGCGTTCGATGTCAGCCGCCTTGAAATAATCCCAGTAATCCATCGCGTTGACATCGGGATGGCGGTCGTCGAAATAGTAGGCTCCCATCGGCACGAAACGCCGGCCCGCGGCGTCGGCGAAGGTGAAGTTGTCCGGGGCGACGCGGATGAAATCCCCCTTCGCGAACGGCGTGGATACGGCGCCGGCGACGGCCGCCGCGCTAGGATTCAGGGCGCCGATCAGCGCCGCGGCCGCAACGAGCACCAGCCCCGCCGCGCCCGCGATGGAAACCAGATGCTTCGTTTTAGCCATGTCGAACCGCTCCCATTCCCGACAATTTGACCAGTCCTCTATGATAAGCTTACGGAATCGATTACGATCACGATCACGATCACGAAGATGACTCATCAGATTGAGTTGGCCAGTCGCCCAGCAATTTCCAGCAGTAAAGCAGCATCCGCGAGAGATGGAAAGGCCCTTTCCAGCCGTTGCCCTTGAGGCGCGTCGAGACCGACCCGTCGCGGTGAAGGTAGCCGAACCACTCGCCGTATTGCGGGTCGGGGAAGTGCGCCCAGGTCCATTCGCGCAGCCGTTCGTGCCACTCGGCCCAGCGCGCCTCGCCCGTCAGGCGGTGGGCCAGCAGCGTCGCGTAGAGCGCCTCGGTATGCGGCCACCACAGCTTCATGTCCCATTCATACTGAACGCAAGGCAGGCCCTTGAGGTCGGTGAAATAGAAGAGACCGCCGTGCTCGGGGTCCCAGCCGCGTTCGAGCGACCACTCGAGGATGGGCAGCGCCTGGCGAGCCAGGTCCGCGTCGTCGCGCCGGCGGCCCTCCTCCATGACGAACCAGGCGCTCTCGATCGCGTGGCCCGGATTGATGCACCGTCCTTCGGGCGTGTCGATCAACTCGCCATTCGGCCCGACCGTTTCCAGCAAAGCGCGCAGCTCGGGTTTGCAGTGGTGATCGAAGATCTCGGCCAGCGACCGGTCGGCCACTTCGCGATAGAGCGGCCGATCATCGGCACGTTCGAGCGCCTGGACCGTGGCCAGCAGGATCATCGGCATGGCGTGGGCCTTGGCGGGCCGCGCGCCGGGGATGTCCTTGGGCTCGAGCAGGCCGGGCGTGGTGTGGTAACGCAATACGAGGTCGAACAGGTCGGCCGCGCGCTGGCGCGCCCAGTCCTCGCCCGTGGCGCGGGCGAATTCGGCAAGCGCCATGATGGCGAACGTTTCGCTGAACAAGTAGCGGCGTTTGCGCAACGCCCGGCCGTCGCGGTCGACCATGAAGAACATCCGCCCGTCGCGGTCGAAGCAGTGGTCCATCAGAAAGCGCATCCCGTGGCGGGCCAGTTCGAGCCACTCCGGGCGGCGCTCGACTTCGTTGTAAAGCCGCGAGAAGACCCAAACGGTGCGCCCCTGGAGCCAGACGGGTTTGTCGGTCGAGAAGATGGCGCCGTCGCGGTCGAGGAAGGTGAAGTAACCTCCCTGCTCGCGGTCGACGGCATGCCGCGTCCAGAAGGGGATCACGTCACCGAGCAGGATGTCGCGGTAAAGCACCGCTAGTTCATTGATCCGCGTCGCGTCCATGGTTATCTTTCGTGATCGCGATCGTAATCGTAATCGTAATCGATGGGTCGGTCGCGCTGCCGCGCCCCACACTCACCACGGCGATTGCTTGCCCAGCACCGTTTCGCAGTAGCGCCGGTACAGGTTGGCCGCGCCGGGGAACTCGCTGTTGGGACTCATGAAATGCGTAAACTCGAAGGTAATGTGCTTGGTGACGTACGGCTCGGTGATGCGCAGCCGGCGGGTCAACTGCCGGATGTCGCGCGGCGGAAAGTGGTAGGACATGTTGCGATCGAAGGCCTCGACGTTGTTCCAGAACTCGATGCCGAAGTCGTCGGCGAAGGTCTTGGCCACGGCCAGGTATTCAGGATAATCGTCGCGGCAGGTGCCGTCCTGGAAAGCCATGATGTCGACCAGGCCGGTCAGGCCGTCGAGGAGTTCGCGCCACGACTGGCCGAACTGCTCGGGGGTCAGGTACTTGTCGCCGAAGATAAGCCGCGAGGGGTAATAAGGCGAAATAAGGATCGGCAGCATGGGGGTTTGATTTTTGAGGTGGCCGGCCAGTTCCCGGTATAATTCGTTGATCCCCTTGAGATTCGAACTGACCTCGTGGGTCATGTACCATCCTTTGAATGCGGGGTGGGCGCCGTAACGATCGAACACCTCGTCGGCGAAACGGCGATTCAAATCCAATTCCGCCTTGGGGTCGCTCAGCCCTCGTGAGCCGAGATAAAGCATGCCGCTGTCGTAGGTGCCGAAGAACAGGCGCATGCCGTGGCGGGCGGCTTCGTCTAGGAATAGCTGCGCCAGGTCGGGGTCATGGCGGTTGCCGATCACTTTCGAGGGGAAGACCCCAAGGTCGCGCAGTCCGCCGCGAATGATGATGACCGTGTCGATGCCGATGAAGGCCATCGCCTCGAACGAACGCGCCCAGTCGGCGGCCGACCAGTTCAGGCTGCCGATGTCGATGGTGATTTCATCGAGAAAGGTTCCCGTGATTTTGCCGATCCGATCGCTCATGGTCAGATCCTTCCGTTAGAGGATGGGACATATGGGAATGATGGAACCTATTGGATGTATGGGACCTATGAGACCATATGATCATATACGTCCCATTGGTCCCATGCGTCCCATCGGTCCCATCGGTCTTGGTTCTCCCGCTCACTGGCTTCCTACGCCCGGGCGGGTTCGTTGTAGGCCCGGATCTCGAACACCTTCGCCGAGCGATCGCCGCAGGTCGCCTGCACGGTCAGGCGCAGCCGCGCGGCCGTCACCGACTCGAAACGGTGGACGCGCCGGCGCTGGTAATTGCCGTGGACGCGGGCCACTTCGCGCCAGGCCGTGCCGTCGTGGGCCTCCAGCGTGTAGTCGCGCACCATCTGGCGCACCACCTCGCCTCCCGGATACCTCCGGTTGAAGTCGCTGTCGAAGGTCAGGCACACCGTGTTCAGCGCCGCCGGGGCCGGCAGGGCCAGTTCGACCCATTGGGGCAAAGGTTGGGCGGGATCCGAAGCCCATTGGTTGGCCGCGTCGCCGACGACGCGGGTGACGCCGTTCACGACGTTTTCCGGCCGGTAGTCGCCCACGACGACCAGCGGCGGCTCGACGGCGAAGGCGTGAAATTGGCCGTCGCGCACCTCCCACGCCTGGCCGGCGCCGCTGCTGCGGTAGGCCCGGCTGGAGCCCTCCGGCGCCGTATGCATCAGGTCCCACCATACCCCCGGCGCGGGGGCCAGGCAGACCCAGACGAAGGGCGTGTCGATCGCGCGCCCGATGGGGAACTCGACGAAGCCCTTGTGGCGCGCCGGCAGCGTGGCGGCGACGGCGGCCAGGTCTTCGCCGGCGCTGTAGTCGCCCTTGGCGCCCGCCGCGCGCAGGTGCAGCGTCACCCGGACCGGTTCGCGCCGGCGGGATTCGAGCGCCAGGGCGATCGACTTGATTTCCCGGTTGCTCCCGCGCGGAAACATCACCGCCCGCCAGTGAGTGAGTTCATATCCATTGTAAGCCTCGGCCTCGCTTCGGCCGAAAAGCGTGCCCGGGGCGGTGCTCGAGGCGCTGATCCTGGAGGCGCGCGCAAGGTCGGCGGGATCCTCGTTGCGCAGGGCGGGGATGTATTGGTCGTCTCTAAGCAACGTCTGCTGGAGACGGCCGATGTGCTTTTGGCCCAGTTCGCGCGGCGTGACCCCCAACTCCAGGCAAAGCGCCGCGGCCGTGCCGGCGGCCTGCCCCAGCCCGCTCAGCGTCCCCTGCACGCGCACCGTCCCCAGGCCGATGTGCGTGGCGCTCACGTCGCGTCCGGCCATGCGCAGGTTGTCGACATTTACCGAATACAAAATACGGAATGGCAGGCTGTGGATCGGCACCAGAGCGTTGCAGGTGAACGGCCCCTCCCGGCCCGAGAGGATGCCGCGCGGGTGATGCACGTCGAGCGGCCAACCGCCATAGGAAATCCGGTCGGGGAAGACGACGGCGTTCTGCGCGTCCTGCTGTTTGAACCAGTAGTCGCCTTCGAGGCGGCGGGTTTCGCGCCGGGCGTCCTGAAACGATGTCGATTTGAGGGCGTAGTTCGCCGCGGCCTCGCGCCCCGGCCAGCGGTTCTTGACGTAATCCCAGAAACCGAACGTGATGCGCACCAGTTCGTCGCGGGCGTGTTCGGCGTCGTTAAGGTCGTCCAGGTCGCCGGGCGCCTCGATCCACCATTCGCCGGTTTTGACGCGCGAGATCGGCCGTTGGAGAAAATCCTCGGGGTCGGGCATTCGGGTGGCCCACGCCGGGGCGGTGTAGGAAACTGGCGCGCCGGTGTCCTCGGCCAGGTAAGCCAGCGTGTAGTGATCCATCAGGCAGCCGCTCATCGTGATGCCGTCGGCCTTTTCGGGGGCCAGGCTTTCGCCGAACTCCTCGCGCGACTCGCGCCCCATGCGCCACCTGGCGCCGGCGTAGAAGCCCAGCCAACCGTCGCCCGTGCAGTCGATGAAGTAACGACCGCGCCAGAGGCCGTATTCACCCGTCAGCGTGCCGACGGCTTTCACGGCGCCGACCGTGCCGTCGGCGTTTTTTTCGGCGCCGACGACCCGGTGATTGTCGACCACTTCAAGGTTTTGCTGCTCGCCGGTCATCAGGCGGAAGGCCTTGCTGACGCCGTGGTCGCCCAGGCTGGCCGTGATGCGCGCCGCCTCTTCGAGGATGCCGCCTTCGCGCGCGTGGGGATGGTGCATGGCCGCCCCGGCGATGCCGACGCCCAGTTCCTCGCTGCCGTTGCCGCCCAGCACCGGCCGGTCGTGGATGAGCACGGTGCGCGCCCCCATGCGGGCCG
>JAMCWS010000151.1 GCA_023480605.1 bacterium | reverse complement strand
ATGGACTTTACGGACACGGATGGATTCACCTGGAGGGTGAGGGCGCCATTTTTTGGATATCATTTAGTTTCGTGAACTTTTGTGTTTTTTCGTGGCTAAAAGGCGTTTTTCAGACTGATACACGCCCGATGACGCCGGCTTACGCCCCTGGACGCGGCCGGCATTACGCGGGCCGCCGTTTCCGCGATGACGGCGCGCCGGGTCGCGGTTTTCCCCCGGCGGCGTCCGCCCCGAGGCTGGCGTAATGCGCCGCGCCGTAAAGCGCCGCCTTCGAATCGAGCACCACCTTGACGGGGAACTTGTCCATGAGGTCGGTCATCCGGCCCATCGCGCGGAAGGCGCGGCGGAAGGTCTCGCCCTTGAGGCGCTCCAGGATGCGGGGCGCGATGCCGCCGCCAAGGAACACCCCGCCGGTGGCCAGGATCTTGAGGGCCATGTTGCCCGCCTCGGTGCCGTAGATGGCGACGAACAGGTCGAGCGCCTGTTCACAGATGGGGCAGTTGCCTTCGGCGGCGGCGCGCGAGATCGCCGCGCCGGGGTCGTCCTCCATGAGGCGCTCGGCCAGCCAGGGCGGTTCCTTGCCGCGGCCGCTGTCGCGCAGGAAGCGGTAGATGTTGTAAAGGCCCGGCCCCGAGAGCACCCGCTCGAAACTGACGTGGCCGTAAGTGCGCATCAGGTAGCGGAGCAGGTCGATTTCGATTTCGCTGGCCGGGGCGAAGCCGGCGTGGCCGCCTTCGGAGGGCAGGGCGCGCCAGCGCCCCCCCTCGCGCACCAGCAGCGTTTCGCCCAGGCCCGTGCCGGCGGCGACGAGGGTGGCGTTGCCCTCGGGGTTGGGCGCGACGTCGTTGAGGGCGGCGAAGCTCTCCGGCGGCAGGACGTTGAGGCCGTAGCCGGCGGCCACCAGATCGTTGATCAACTCGACGCGGGGGATCTTGAGCGTTTCGCGCAGTTCGATCCGGTCGACCACCCACGGCAGGTTGACGCCCTCGACGCGGTCGCCGCCGGCCGGGCCCGGCACGCCAAAGCACGCGGCGACCACCGCCGGCGCCTCCTCGCCCAGGAACTGGCCCGTTACGGCCGCCAGGCTGTCGGAGCCCTGCGTGGCGAAGGTGTCCTGCCGCCCGATCGCCAGCCGGCCCGCCTCCTGCCGGAACAGGGCCAGGTTGATTTTCGTCCCACCCACGTCCCCCGCCAGAAACCAGTCACTCATCGCCGTTCCGCGCTCCTATTTCAAGAACCTTATTGGCAAATCCATACATATCATGTTCAACAGGGGTTTTTCACGAGGAAAGATTCGCGCATCATTGAGCCAAGATCGAAATCTCAATCCCACATTCCGACAACTGAGCTGAATTCCCACCCAGAGTGAATTCGGGTTTTTGTAATCGTCCTTGAAAGGACACGAAAAGCAGGAAGATAATCACATACGCGAATCGGGGTTCCTGAGTCGATGGCCCCCGGCGAGAGATCCGACTATGCGGGAGTGATTCAATGCACCTGCAACAAACCAAAGCGGAGAGTCGAATGACGGGGGGGCCACAATACTATTTCCATGATGTGCCCGATCCGGTAAAAGATTTTTTTACGGAATCGCATGGCTTGTCCCGTGGTCCTTCAGACGCCATACGGCATCACAAGAAGTCCATTCATGGCGGTCGATCGAGACCATAAGCTTGGGAGGGATGGGCGCCCTGTACCTGGAAAAGTAGGGCATGATCGAATCCAACAAGGCAGCGGAGATCAATCGATCGGCGAAGCCATACGATATTGGTATAATATCGGCGATTCCCAAGACTTCGAAACCATTGAAGTAGAAGCGATAGTCCACCCGAAAGGGCACTTTATCCTTGTTCCCACTTCCGTAAAAATGCGCAATATGAAGAGAGCCAAGGTACTCGAGAAAGTGGGATATCCATTATCGTTCCATCGTGATTACCAGAGTAAATTGTGGAGACGACAAATCGAGGCGAGACGGCGCGAATCGGCATCGGATGTGAAATGGGCGGCATCTCAGATAAACCGCGTAGTAACTGAACATGCAAATAAGGACGCAAAGCATATCTTGGAATCCGATCTGCTCCGAACCGCAGGAGCGCTGTCCCTGTTGGGGATCGAAGTGAGTGCTTATCTGGGCAAGGGCTATGATTGCGCGGAAAGTCAGTTTGCTTTCCTGAACCTACCGGTATACCCTTGCCCTATCGAGATCAAGAAGCGCTCCTCGGGATTTACCTATCAGGTAGCCAAATATACCAATCTTCCGCGCGCAGTTGTACTATGCATGGAGCATAACTATCCCAATGCTCCCGAACACATTGACATTATCGAATTGCCAACTTTGGCCGATTATTTAGGTCTTTGACATGAACCGCGCTAGCATTCAACCTATCTTGGCCGCGATCCCCGCATCTCGGCAACGAGATGCCCGCCATTATGGGGTGCATCCATACTTTACGCGTCGACCCGCCAATGTCGTCCGAGCATACATAGAGCGATACAGCTGCGAGGGCGATATCGTGCTGGATCCCTTTGGTGGGACCGGAATTACGGCGATCGAAGCATTCCTGCTCGGTCGAAAAGCCATACACAACGACATAAATCCGTTTGCGAATTTCATTGCACGCAACATCGCAGATACGTCTTTGGTCTCAACTATTCCCTTGCGCGATGCCTACGAGCACGTAGAGCGGACATGCGCTAGAGCATTGGCAGAGATCGAAAGAGATGAGAGATCCGCCACGAAATGGCTTGGCCGGGTACCGCTACCTGAAAATATCAAGCTACCGCGCAATTCTGATGCCAATTTCTACTTCGACATGTTTACGCCGCGCCAACTGGCCGGCTTGGCGATAATCAAACAGGCTATCGACTCCGAGTATTCCGGGCCGATCCGCGATTCCCTATTGTTGGCGTGGTCTGCCTCTGTTGCAAAACTAAACAGAACATTTATGTCTACTAAAGGTCGTGCTGAGAGCCGCGGCGGTTCTAGTATTTTTAGTATTTACCGTTATAAGCTCGCGTCTCGGTGTGTGGAATTGCCGATTTGGGAAACATTTCGTGGACGTTTCTTAAATGTTCTTGCCGCGAAAGAGGAAGTTCGAAAATGTCGAACTTATCGCGAACTTTTTGCAGGTGGCTCACGGCATTTCGATAGCCGCGATAGTTTTCGTGTGCTCTCACACGATGCAGCTACAATGGACGAGGTGATTAAGCGGGAAAGCGTTGATTATATTTTCACCGATCCACCTTACGGTGCATTCATCAGCTACTTGGATCTTTCCATTTTGTGGAACCACTGGCTTGGATTTCCCGTTTCCGATGAAGCACGGAAGAATGAAACAATTGTCGGTGGCGAGCAAAACCTTCCAGAGGATCATTATAAGAAGAGCCTTGCGCGGAGCATCGAAAACTGTTTTCGTGTTCTACGCCGCGACCGTTGGTTGTCAATCGTCTTTCAGCATTGGGATTTGAGCTACTTCGCCACTATACTTGAAACTGCCAGTAAATGCGGAGCGGAGTTAAAGGCGGCTATCACTCAGACAGGGGATGTTATCTGGTCCATGCACAAGAAGAGAAACTCCGCCAGTGTGTTGGCCGGCGAAATGATTATTACGTTCTACAAGCCTCTCAAGCCTGTCGTCCGGGATTCGTTTTCAGTGCGCAGTGTCGAAAACAATCCGGGAGCGGTCCTGTCCGAGGTGTTTGATGTTTGCCTTGGCAACGGCACAAAAAGTTTTTCGAGCGAGGCATTGTTTAACCGGTTGGTGATCGAACTGTGGCGTCGTGGCGCCCTTGGCTGCCTATCGATGGATCGCCGAGAATTTGCGACTCGCCTTGAGCAACGGGGTTGGTTCTATAATCCAAAAACTCACCTCTGGTCATGTAATGCACGAGATAAGGACAGCTTTATTTGACTCGTGTCTCGTGTTCCCCCTCACGGATTGAACCACACTCGCCCGTCGCGACCAAGCAACTCGTCCGCTTCCTTCGGGCCCCACGATCCCGGATCGTATGAACATAACGGGATCTGGCGCGCGGGGTCGGCGAGGGCTTCGAGGACGGGGGTCATCAGCGCCCAGGAGACGATCACGTCGTCGTGGCGGACGAACAGAGTCTGGTCGCCCAGCATGCAGTCCAGCAGCAGTCGCTCGTAGGCCTCGGGCGGCTCTTCCTCGAAGGCTTCGCGGTAGGTGAAATCCATCGTCAGGGCGCTCATGCAAAGCTTGGGGCCGGGGTGCTTGGACTGGATGCGGAGCGAGACTCCCTCGTCGGGCTGCACGTTCAGGAGGAGCAGGTTGGGCTCGAACTCCTCGGGGGCGATCGGGCTGAACATCGAGTGGGGCACCGGCTTGAAGGCGATGGCGATCTGGCTGACCCGGCGGCAGAGGCGCTTGCCCGAACGCAGGTAGAAGGGCACGCCCTGCCAACGCCAGTTGTCCACCATGAGGCGCATCGCCAGGTAGGTCTCGGTGGTCGACTGGGGATCGACGCCCGGCTCCTCGAGGTAACCGGGAACCTCCTTGCCGCCCATGGCGCCGGGGCCGTATTGGCCGCGCACGAGCGTCTCGTTCGCGCGGCCGGGGTCGAAAGGCCGCAGCGCGCGCAGGAGCTTCACCTTCTCGTCGCGCACATGGTCGGCGTCGAACGACGTGGGCGGCTCCATCGCCACCAGCGACAGCATTTGGAGCATGTGGTTCTGGAACATGTCGCGCAGCGCGCCGGCCTTCTCGTAATAGCCGGCGCGATGGTCGACCCCCAGCGATTCGGCCACCATGATCTGCACGTGGTCGACGTAGCGGCGGTTCCAGATTGGCTCGAAGATGGCGTTGGCGAAGCGGAACATCAGGATGTTTTGGACGGTCTCCTTGCCCAGGTAGTGGTCGATGCGGTAGATCTGGCGCTCGCGCAGCACCTTGTGGAGTTCGGCGTCGAGCGCGGCGGCGGACTGGAGGTCGCGACCGAAAGGCTTTTCGATCACGACGCGCCGCCAGGGGCGGCCCCCCTCGCCCTCGGCGGCCAGGCCCGCCCCGCTCAGGCGATCGGCGATCGCGGCGTAAACCGAGGGCGGCGTCGAGCAATAGAACAAGTGATTGCCGCCGGTGGCGTGGCGTCCGTCGAGTTCCCCGAGGCGCTCGCGCAGGTGGTCGTAGAAGGCCGGGTCGTCGTAGTCGCCGGTGCTGTAATAACACTGGCGGAGGAAATCGTCCAGCCGCGGGTCGGAGTGGAACTCGGCGATGCGGCCGAACTCGTCGCGCACGTGAAAGGCGAAGGCCTCGTCGGTCAGCCGCGAGCGTCCGCAACCGAGGACATAAAAATTACGCGGCAGAAGGTTTCGACGGTAAAGGTTGAAGAGCGCCGGCATCAGCTTGCGGCTGGTCAGGTCGCCCGAGGCGCCGAAGATCACCACCCCGCCCGGCTCGGCTCGCGATTCGATGCAGAATTCGCCGCGGATCTTGGATGAACGTTCGGGCGACATGGGCTGTTCCTTTCCGTGGCGGTGCAGGATCGGATTCGGGCGCCGGCGTCCGTCACCAGCGTGCCGGCGCACAACGAGGCTCGCTCCGCCGTGCCGCCGAGGCGATGGCCGCCGATGATGATGCCGGCGGGCGGCCGGCGCCGCTTCGCAGGCCTGGCGCTCCTTGTGCCTTCCCGGACCCTCGGATCATTTTATACGTCACCGCGGGCCGATCGCAATTAAATGATCGCCCGTCCGGCGGAACGAGCGGCGCGGGGAAAGGCGTGAGGGGAGCGAAAAAAAACGGCCGGCTTTGTTTCGCGGTCGTATTTTGGGTTGCCTGTTGGAGCCGCGAAATGTAAAATTTTGTTTGGTAGGGCGGGAAAAATCGAAGGCAGTTACCGGTTGCACCGCGAAAATGCGTCCGTTTTCGTGGATTTTGAATGGGGGCGTTCAATTTCGTTGATTTTTTGTTTTGGAAAAGATAACCTGTCGACTCAGCATGATTCCTGCAAAGGAATGACCATTGAAAAGGAGCGTTGAAATGAACGCGTTAAAGCTGTTGGCGATTGCTGGAATTGCTTCCGCATGCTTCTTCGGCACCCAAGGCTGCCAGAAACCGGCCGAAGAGGCGGTCCCGGCCCCGACCGAAACCCCGGCCGCGGCCGCGACCGAAGCCCCGGCTGCCCCGGCGGCGGCTGCAACCGAAGCCCCGGCTGCCCCGGCGGCGGCTCCGACCGAAGCCCCGGCTGCTCCGGCGGCCCCGGCTGCGACCCCGGCCCCGTAAGTATCCGAACCATCTACCTCGCGGAAGAGGTTCGGACACACCCCCAACCAGACGATATCCCTCATGCCCGGCGGAGCTTTAGCCCGCGCCGGGCTTGAGGGTTTGACATACTGGGTTGGGGGTTGGTTTCCGGCTTAATTGATGATATTCATGTAAATAATCGCGCGCGCCCCATGGGCCGCGCATCGGCGGTCAGTTCGAGCGACTCTGCCTGCGCCGGCGGCGTTCGCCGCGCCGGTGCAGCGCCTGGTCCGCCAGCACCCCCAGCAGGATCACCCCGCCCATCACCGCGAAATCCAGCGAACTTTCGATCCCCACCAGGTTCACGACGTTGCGCAGCACGACCAGCAGGATCGTGCCCAGAACGATGCCGGCGACCGAGCCCTCCCCTCCGCGCAGGCTGCATCCCCCGAGCACCGCGCCCGCGATGGCGTAGAGTTCGTAGAAATTGCCATGCGACGACGCCTGCACGGTGTTGGTGTAGAAGGCGAACAACACGGCCGCCAGGCCCGTAAACACGCCGCAGACGACATAGGCGCTCAAGATGATCCGCCGGCTGTCGATGCCCGAGTAACGCGCCGCCTCCTCGTTGCGCCCCACGGCGAACAGGTAACGGCCGAACACTGACCGGTGCAGCACCAGAAACATCGCCGCGGCCACCACCACAAATAAAATGAACTGCGTCGGCACTCCGCCGGGCGTTCCCGCGGCCACGGCCGACAGCGTCTCGAACCCCTCGTGGCCGCCCAGCCCCTGGCTGGCGTCGTGGGCAATGAAACGCGCCAGCCCGCGGTATAGCAGCAGGCCGCACAACGTGACGATGAACGGCTGAATACCCGCCCGCGTGACAAGCAGGCCATGAATGGCCCCCAGCGCCGCGGCCAGGACCAGGATGGCCGCCACGGCCAGCCACCACGGCCAGCGCCAGCCGCCGCCCTGGGGATTGAGCATCATCGCCAGCAGCACCCCGAGCAGGGCCAGCGCCGAGCCGATCGAAAGGTCGATGCCGCCGGTGACGATGACGACCCCGACCCCGACGCTGATCAGGCCGTACATGCCGACCAGCCGGGCGTTGTTCTGGAGGTTCTGGCCGGTGAAAAAGTCGGGATTAAGCACGCCCATCAGCACACACAAAGCCAGCAGCAGAAAGAAGATCCCCAGTTCCTTGCGCATGTATCAACCTCGCCTGCTTACGCCGCCAAGCCGCGCACGGCCAGGTTCATGACGGCTTCCTCGCTGAAGGCGCCGGCGGAATCGACGCTCCCCTCCGCCATCGAGTTCCGGTCGAGGAACCCGGCGATCCGCCCCTCGTGCATGACGGCGATCCGGTCGCTGACGGTCAGCACCTCTTCCATGTCGCTGCTGATCATGATGACGATCGTGCCCGCCTCGGCCAGGCGGCGCATCTGCTGGTAGATCTCCTGCTTGGAGCGCACGTCGATGCCGCGCGTGACACGGATGGATTCCCAGCCGGAAATCACGGCGCCGTTGATAATGAGTGAGAGATCGTCTGTCATTCTTCAGTTCCTTTAGAAAATTGGTTGTCGGGCGGCCCATTACGCG
>JAMCWS010000335.1 GCA_023480605.1 bacterium | reverse complement strand
TGACCGGTGATGGCCGAGATCGAAATTTCGCTGATTTCCAGTTCGTTGGACTTGATCAAATGAAGCAGCAGATCGAGCGGGCCCTCGAAAATGCTGAGCTTGACGGTGTAATCCTGCGACATGAGCGGCCGGACCGATCTGGAATCGCCCCGCACGGCGGGGCCATTTGGAATTTAACAAACCCGCTCCCAAAACGAAAAGCAAATCTGCGCCGGAGGCTTTGCCGCAAGGGTGAAATCGCACCGCCGCTCCCGGGCGCGTCGGTGGGGCAAACGGCCAACCCTATTGCATCGCCGCGACCGGTTCAGCGATTTTGTGTCTTTTGGGTCGTTGTCGCCCCCACCCGGCAAATCCCCTGAAGCGTGGCCGGGCAACCGGCACGACCACGAATAGGCGGCGCCGGGGTAATCAGACGATGTAGGTTCCGAAGATGACGCGGATGGCCGAAGGGGCGAACGGGGCTTCGATGAGGCGCGCCCCTTCAAGGTAGAACAGGCCGCGCAATTGCGGCGTGATGGCGGTGATGACGCCGTATGCGCCTTCGGTGATGGGACCGAAGCCCTGCAGGGCCTGAATATAGTGGCCGATTTCGAAATGCTTGTCGCCGATGTCCATCGCGCCGATGCTCTCGGGCAGGCGAGCCAGCGCCTGGCTGAGTCGGGCCACATCTTCGGGCTCCAGATGATCGAGGATGTGGGCGAGGTTGTCGCCCAGGTTGGAGTCTTTGATTTCCGGGTGGACGCTTTCGTGCTCGAGGGAATAGAGCACAAGGTTCAGATCATAGCGCGTGTGCATCTGGTGTACGCACCAGAGCAGGCACTTCAAATGCAGAAGAAATTTCCTTCGCCGCTGGACCATGTCGGGTCCAGCCGTCGGTATGCGAGTCATTTTTTTCGGCCTCAAGGTCTTGACAGTACCCTGCCTTCAGAGTACATTTAGGGGTTTTACCTCGTCAAGCCCAAATGATCGCTATATTGTTTTTTTGGCGTCGCCGCGCCATCGGCCCAACGCCGGGTCAAGCTCGGTCGCGCCATCCCATACATAATATAGGATCGCCGATCCGCACAATAGGTTTGCTTGCGGAAGCGAATCGCGACGCCCGCCGTCCGACGCCCTGCCCCCGCACCCGCGGAACTTTGAATAATCGGCCGTGTCGTGAAAAAATAATGGACGATCGGTTCCGGATTTGGGATCGTCGCAACAGGGAACCGGTATCCGCGGCAGACGAGTCGCAAGACCGATCGGGCTGCCGGGCCCGGCGCGGCCGCGGTCGGCCGCGGGGCGGTCCGCCGCATTCGAGGGGCGCACGCCCAGCGCAGGGAGTTTTACATGAAACGCGTTTTCGGATTCATCATCGCCAGCGCTTGCGTGGCGGCCCTGACGGCGGGTTCGGCCGCCTCGGTGCGCGCCCAGGGCCAGGTTCCCGCCGGCCGATCGGTCGAGATCACCGAGTCAGGCGAAGCCATTACCACCCCGACCGCCGCCGCCCCCCAGGCGGTCGCCCCCCTCGGCGCGCCCACGGCCGAGGCGGGCGAATTCACCCCCGGAGCACCGAAGCCGGCCCCGGCCGAATCGACGGCCGTCACCTCCGGCACGATGGCCCTCCTGCGCCGACTCGAAGAAGCTCATAAAGACCTTAAGACCATCCACGCCACATTTCACCAGGTCCGCGTCGACCAGACTTTCATGGACAAGACCGAATCGGACGGCGAGCTCTGGTTCCGCAAGCCCGACCGTTTCCGGTGCGACTACGCCGATCCGCAGAAGATGGTCAACCTCATCGTGGACAAGGCGCTTTACATTTATGTGCCCGAGCTCCAGCAGGCCGATTACTGGCAGTTCGACTCGGACGAACAACGCGACCAGCAGTTGCACGAGCTGCTGATCGGATTCGGATTCAAGGCCTCCGACCTGGTGGCCCGCTACGACATTCACTCCTCCGAAGACGAGACCGAACCGCTCGCCGAACTGCGCAAGGCGGGCATGGATCCCTCCACCCGGGCGTTGTTCATCGTCACCCCGCGGCCGGCCTACGCCGAGTCCTGTCCGTTCGTCACACTCAAGGTTTTTATCGACAAGACGACGATGGATCCGGTCCGGATCTGGTATCAGGATCAGAACTACGACGCCAACATGACGATCGAACTCAAGAAGATCGAGTTGAACGTGCCGATCAAGGACGTATTGTTTGACCGGGAAAAAATATTCGCCCCGGGAACCGAAATTATCGACAAACGGAACCAGTCATGAACAACATGGACTCCAACCGGGCGGGATGGGCGCGCACCGTCTTTGCGGCCTGCCTGTCGATCCTGGTCGCCGCCGCGGCGCTGAGCGGCTGCGAGCGCGTCGCGCCGGTGCGCACGTTGCCTTCCTGGGTGCGCGGCCTTTATGTGCCGATGGCCCATAACAGTTCTTTCGAGCCCGGCCTCGAGGAGATCGTGACGCGCCAGATCCAGGAAGCGTTTCTGGCCGACGGGCGACTCGACATCGTTCGCAAAGACCAGGCCGACCTGACGCTGGCCACCGACATCGTCGACTGGCGCGAGCGTCCCTCCGGCCGCTCGGGCGACTATATTAATAAACGCGTCGAAGTGATCGTCACCGCGTCGGTCAAACTGCTCGAGCCGGACGGAGACGAAAAGAAACCGATGGCCGACCTGGGGAAAGTCACCCTTATCCGCGAGGTCGAAGCCGATCCGCGTTCGATTCATTACGTTTCCGAACCCGACAAGAAAGACGCCATCCTGCGCGAGCTGGCCACGCGGATCATGAATCGCACGATCGAGGGTTTCCCGCCCGAACTGAGCGGCCTGCCCCCCGGGGTCAAGCTGCCCGAAACGCGCACCCCCGAGGACGTCCACGGCCGGACCGTCTACCGCGAACGCCTCGGCGCGGAGCACTAAATACCGCATTTTACATTCGATCTCACCGATACGACCGCATCAATCCAATCACGACCCCCTGAATCAGTACTTGCCCGGCCGGATAGCGCAGCGGAGGCATGGCGGGGTTGGCCGGCTGGAGCAGGATTGTTTCACCTTCGGGGTAAAAGCGTTTGACGGTGGCCTCGGCGCCGTCGACCAGGGCCACGACCGTTTGGCCCGGCTGGGCCGTGCGGCGGCTTTCGACGATGATCAGGTCGCCGTCGCGGATGCCGTCGTCGACCATCGAATTACCCCGCACTCGCAGAACGAACGAATCTTTTTTACCGACGAAGCCGCGCGGCACTTCGATGGTCTCGGGATTCTCGATCGCCTCGATCGGGTAGCCGGCGGCCACTTCGCCCATGAGGGGCAGCGCGCCGCCACGCACCGTGGTTTTCTGGGGAACGATCTCGATTGCTCGGCTGTGGTTCCAGTTGCGGCGCACCAGGCCCTTGGCTTCCAGGTTCTGCAAGTGCTTGTGCACCGTGGCCAGCGACGAAAGGCCCATGATCTGGCCGATTTCTTCCAGCGTCGGTGAATAACCATGCCGACGGATAAAATGTTCGATGCAATCGAGCATCTCGCGTTGGCGACGGGTCAGATACATGGGAAAATCACCTTGCCTTTCAGTCTATTTTGTGGCCGCTCTTTCGATCAATCTGCGCCAATCGAGATAAGGTCCGATACTGCGGAAGGTATCCAAATCCACGTACCTTCTTTTTAGGCGCTTCTGCTTCGCATAACTTTCAATCTTTTCCAGCGTTTTCAGGTATATGGTTTTCGAATCATCCTCCGGATAGAAATGTGTTCCCAAAACGTCACTTGGTGTGACCAAGTAAAAGATTTTTTTTCGCATCCTTGGCGAAATGCGCTTGGCATCGATCCACCATGGATTTCCGCAAACGCAAGCGGGTTCGGCGTATAGTTGCAGCCATCCGACGATCTGATTAAACTCCCAAGGACCTCCTAAACGATGCCTCTCGTCGTTTTGGATGGTTTCATAGATCGTAGAAGTTCTATCAAGCGGCATACGAGTAGCACTCTCCACATAATTCACAGCCTTGATAACTGCATCATCCATCTCTCTATAATACTCTTCTTTTGTGCACCTATAGATTGGTATGTCGAGTATGTGTAATCCCAGCATCTGCCTTCTCCTCATTCCGAAGACCATGCACCCCTCATCTCTTATGAAGCATATGCGAAAGGATTACGAAAAGAAAGCGAAAAAATAAACGCCAAACAGGGGAATATTCACCGCAGAGACGCGGAGGCGTGTAGAGAATCGATTTCGGCCTTCTCCGCACCTCTGCGTCTCTGCGGTAACAACGATTCCCTACTTCAGCGCCTTGAGGCCCATTGCGCCGCGCACGCGGTTGAGCACGGCGCGGCTGGTCTGGCGCGCGCGGGCCGTGTGCTCCATCAGCAGCGCCTCGACGTCGTCCAAGCGGCCTTCCCAGCGCGCCCGCCGCTCGCGCATCGGTTCCAGGAAGGCGTTGATCGCCCGCATGAGGCTTTTCTTTACCTCGACGTCGCCCACCTTGCCCTCGCGGTAGCGCCGCTTGAAATCCTCGATCTCTTCGGTGTTGGGATTAAACGCGTCGTGGTAGATGAAGACCGGGTTGCCTTCGACCGTGCCGGGGATGTCGGCCCGGATGCGTTTGGGGTCGGTGAACATCCCGCGCACCTTGGTCTCGACCTCCTTGGCCGAGTCCTTCAGGTAGATGCAGTTGCCCAGCGACTTGCTCATCTTGGCCTTGCCGTCGGTGCCCGGCAGGCGCCCGAACGATCCGACCATCGGCTCGGGTTCCTTGAGCGTCCCCTCGCCGTAGAGGTTGTTAATCTTGCGCACGATCTCGCGCGTTTGTTCGATCATTGGCAACTGGTCTTCGCCGACGGGCACGAGGTCGGCGTCGAAGGCCGTGATGTCGGCCGCCTGGTGAATCGGGTAAATCAGGAAACCCAGCGGAATGTCCATGTCGGCGCCGAAGATCGAGCTGCCGCCGTTGCGCTCGCGTTTCTCCTGAATTTCAGCCTTGACCGTTGGATTGCGGAAGGCCCGCGCCAGGGTCACCATGTTGAGGTAATGAACCGCCAGTTCGTGGATCTCGGGCACCAGCGATTGCAGCACGAAGGTCACGCGCTCGGGGTCCAGGCCGATGGCCAGGTAATCGAGCATCACCTGAAGGGTGTTTTCCTTGAGGATCTCGGGGTGGTCGAAGTTGTCGGTCAGCGCCTGGATATCGGCGATGAGGATGAAGGTCTTGTATTCTTCCTGCAGCCGGACGCGATTGGCCAGGCTGCCGACGTAGTGGCCCAAATGGAGCGGCCCGGTCGGCCGGTCGCCCGTAAGAATCGATTTTTTGGGGGACATGAGCGGTGTTTCGACTTTCATTGCCGGTGGTGTTCAACAAAAACGGCCACGGGGAGCCGTGGCCGATGATTCTTTACGTTCCGTGTGCGCCGGGCGCGCCCTGTCATTCGGCCACGGATTGGATTCCGCGGCGCCACCAGAAGCGGCCGCCGGAGGCGGCAGAGATGAATTCACGCGCACGCATCGCGTTTTGAAGTTAATCGACCGTCGGTGGCGCTGTCAAGGCCGAATGGACGCAAAAGCAAGGCCTGAACCAGGTCTTTCCGGCACATGGCCGATGGGACATCAAGCCGCGAAGGTTGTTCGGTCAAAAAAAGGTTCTCATGTGTGTCAATGGCCCGATCCGGTCGCCTCGGGGGATTCGGCGGCGGGGGGCGGCGCGGCGTCGGTTGCGCCCGTCGCGACGGCGGCCGCCATGCCGGGCGGAATCATCCCCATGCCGCGCAGAGCGGCCTGGCCCTGGCGGGTTTTGTCGAGCGAGAGAAACAACACGCGGGCGGTCTCCTGCGGGGCGTGAAAACCCATCGAATTTTCGGCTTCGATAAAATCGAGCAGGAACTGCGCCTGACGCTGCAAGTCGAGCGCCTTGACCAGGTCGGCGTCGCCCGCCCCGGCCTCGCGCGCGGCCTTGATCTGGCCGATCAGTTCGATCAGTGCATCCATCGCCATGCCGCGCAGTTCATACGTCGTTGACTGGATCTGCACCACTCGCCCAAGCAACTCTTTCTCCGGCACCTTGTGACAGGTCTGGCAGGCATTGTTGATGTTGAGCAACGGGCTGCGGACGTGGTGGTCGCTCACTTTGAGCGCGCCCACCCGTTTGTAGGGCATGTGGCAATCGGCGCAGGTCACGCCCGAGCGGGCATGGGTGCCCTGGTTCCACATCTCGAACTCGGGATGCTGGGCCTTGAGCGCCGGCGCGCCGGTCAGGGCGTGCGTCCAGTCCTTGTGGCCGTTTTCCTGGTAATAGGAGAGGATCTGGTCGGCCCTCAAACCCTTGGTCCAGGGATAAGTCAGGCGTTTCTCCTTGCCCTTGAAGTAGTATTCGACGTGACACTGGCCGCACACGAATGAGCGCATCTCCTGGCGCGTGGCCATCGTGTTGGGGTCATAATTGTCAATTTCTTCGGCCGATTTTTTAGACGCAGCGATTCCCTCGATGAATCCGGGGCGGGTGACGCGCAACTGCATCGTCTTGGGATCATGGCAGTCGATGCAGGCCACCGGATGCAGGCTGGTGTCACCCAGGCCTTTCATGACCATTTCCATTTGCGCGCGCGCTTCGGCATAGGGCAGGGGATTAAGCTTCTCGAAGCCCTTGATGAGGTCGCCGCCGCCGATTTTCTTGTAAGGCACATAAGTGGAGGCATGGCAATGCAGACACGCGCCCGGTTGCGGCGATGCCTGCTGCCGTCCGGTGAAGGACTGGTCTTCGAGCATGTAGGCGTGGCCGCGCTCCTCGCGGAAGTCCACGGCGAAGGCGTAACCGGCCCACATCGTGCGCAGGCGTGGATCGTCGTCCAGACGGCTGTGCGAGACCTTGGTGCGCGGATCGGTGGCGGTGGGGGCGTGGGGATAGGCCTCGCTGCCGCCGAAGCGGGTGCGCACCATGTCGACCGTGCGCTTGTAACCGTCGTATTGTTGTGGGAAATTTTTACCCCAGACGGCCGGATCCACGGTTTCGTCGGTCAGTTCGACAACGCGATAGAACGGATTGCGCTCTTCTTGCTTATGCGTGAATATATTCACAAGCAATGCCGTCAATCCGAAGGTCAGCGCCCCCACGCCGAGGGTCAGCAGGACGATGAGGATCGTCAGCCGCCGCCAGGCGCGCCCGGCCGCGGGGTCGGGATTCGATTGTGACGGTTTGTCATTGTCGCTCATGGGTCGGCCTTTCGTGAACGCGTTTATAATGTTTTATATGTCGTGATTATCAATTAATGATTCGTAATTTATAATTCGTAATTCAAATTCCGCGATTGCCTTACTCCAGATGCCCCACCGAGGCGTGGCATCGGATGCAGGATAGATTATCGCCTCCCCCGTGCGGCGGGTCGACCGCCTGGACAATCTCGGCGTGGCAGCGCCGGCATGCCTGCTCGGTCACGGCGCGATTTCGTTCGGTGATCCGGATCGGCCCTTCGATTTCCTTGAGCGTAAAGGCCATCGAATGATGGTAACCGTTGAGCCCCTTGGTCAGGTACTTGGGCGCCAGCGAGGCCGGCGTATGGCAGTCGTTGCAGACCGCCACGGCATGGTGGCTCGATTTGCGCCAGGCGTCGAAGTGATCGCGCATGACGTGGCAGTTGGCGCACGCTTCGGGATTGTTGGTCAAATACGACGCGCCGCGCCCATAAACAAAGGTGAAGATCCCCACGCCCAGCCCGGCGCCGGCGGTCAGGCTCAAGGCCAGCGCGGCGGCGATCAGCGCGCCCCGGGGCGCGGGAAGTTGCCAGTGGCGTTTCACGGTAAGACCTTTCGGCAGTATATCAGCCACGAAAGGCCGAC
>JAMCWS010000048.1 GCA_023480605.1 bacterium | reverse complement strand
CGTATTAACTTGGCATCCTGACTCCGTATCCTCTTTATCTCCGTAATACTATCGGCCAACTTCATGGTTTCCTGGCAATATTAAAGAATTGGCCCCGTCATGGAATACATTTGCTGATCGGGCGGAAAACGGGGATTAGGGGGTATAAGGGAGATGTGGAGATGAAGATATAATTTCTCATTGTAAAAACAAGAAACTGACCGGCGTTAATACGGAGGGAAAGAGAACACAGGTTGTCGGCAACGACTGTGTTACATGATTTGCTCAAATGCAGGTGGAAGGTTTACGGCGCAGGGGGAGCGGCGGCGATTTCGACGACGGGGTGGATTTCCCACAGCGTCGCCGCCGGTATCGACGCCTTGCCGCGCGGCGGCCGGCCGACGTAGGCGTCGTCATAGAAAAGCTGGCCGGTTACGCGCACACGGGCGGGGGGATCGAGGACCGTGCCCAGATCGGTCGGCGCGGCGCCGCCCAGCAGGCCACGCACGAACTCCCGCCCATGCCCAAAACATTCTCGTAATTCCACCGAGTCGACGAAGCGCGCGTCGGGCACGGGGATTTCGACGATCATGTTGGGCGTGGGTACGCCGGGCGCCAGGCTGAGTTGGAGGTGGTAATCGCCGTCGATCGCCTCGCCGGCGAACTGAAGCCAGCCGATCGTCGTCACCAGGTCGCCCTCGGCGAGACCGAGCGGGTTGGCGAAGGGCGGGATGCGACGCCGCTCGTAACGCGGGTCGTCGCGCGCGACGCCGGGCGGGCCGGGCAACTCGAGCAGGTCGCGCATCGGCACGAAGCGCCCGCCTTCCCCGGCGCGGGCTCCGGCTTCGGCCGCGGGAGTCAGGCTGGTCTTAATTCCCCAGCGCGCATCTTCGAGGTGGAACATCAGAAAACGCGGATAGGCGCAGCCGGCGGCCACGAGCCAGGCCAACGCCGACAAAGCCATCATGACGACACATGGCCAAAATCCAACCCTCGCCGCAATTCCGCGGGAAAAAATTGTAATACGGTTTCTCACACAAAGGCATAAAGGCGCGAAGTAGCGCAAAATAAATGACGCGGCCGCTGAACCATCGGTTTCCGGCGGCGGCAAAACCGCCAACCAGTGAAGCCGCCGTCGGCTCCGAGTTCCTTTGCCGTTGCGGCTTTGCGCTATTCGACGAACGCCCTCAGCGGCCGACAAACTTGTCATGCCAGGCCGCTGGGGCGGGAGACTGCCAACCAAATTATTTACTCCGCGATCCGGCGCCGTGTTGGCAAAGCTTGCCCGCGCCGGCTTCGTGTATAGGCCACGGTATGCTGACCATTATATCGCGCGCAATGCCGCGTTGGCCGCGCCCGGCGGGGGTTCATTTTTTACGGCTGCGGTTGGCGAGCAGGGCGACGTCGCCGGCGTCGCCGGCCACGCCGGCCTCGGCCGCCTCGAACAGCACATCCATCATATGCAGCGGCACCCAAATCTCCACGCCCCGTTCAGTCATGGACGAGGGATCGGGGAAAACCTCGACCAGGATGTCGGTGCCGTGGGTGTGCACCACCCGCGCCAGCGAGCCTGCCGGCAGATCGACGCGATTGGTGATCCGCTGATCCATGCGGGCGAAGCGGTGACCGGGAAAATAACGGCTACGGAGCCGGATGATTTCATCCAACTGAATCTTGGCCAGAGACATGAGCCAGTCCTCCTCGCTGTCGATAGGCAATCCGATGCGCGATAATTCCAACCCATGCCAACCAGTCTAGCATCGCCGGCGCGCGGGACAAACAGAATTCGCATCACCGGCGCGAAAAAAACGCCCGCCGCAGTCAGCGTCCCTCACGCTCCAGCCGGCGAAAAGCCCCGCCGAGGCCTTCGAGCAGGTCGCCGGGCAACATGGCGCGCACGCTGGTCGTCTCGGCGAGGATGTCAGCCGCGAGGCCGTGGAGGAACACGCCCAGCCGCGCGGCATCGCCGGGTGCAAGGCCCTGGGCCAGCAGTCCGGCCACGAGGCCCGTGAGCACGTCGCCGCTGCCCCCCTTCGACAAACCCGTGTTGCCGGTCGGATTGATGGTGCGCTGGCCGCCGGGCGCGAACGCGACCGTCTGCGCCCCCTTGAGGACGATGGCGACCTTCCGCTCGCCCCCAAAGCGGGCGTCGAACCCGGCGAAGGCCCCCAGGCGGTCGGCCTCGATTTCGCTCACCGGCCGTGTCAGCAGGCGGGCGGCTTCGCCCGGGTGCGGAGTCAGCACGGTCGCGCCGGGGCGTCGCGCCAGCAGGCTCAAGTCCTTCGCCAGCAGGTTGAGGCCGTCGGCGTCGATGACCAACGGGGCCGTAACCTCGCAGACGATGGCACGCAGAAAGCCGGCAGTCTCGGGGCGCTGGCCGATCCCCGGGCCGATGGCCACGGCGTCCATGCCGGCGGCGGCTTCGAGCGCGGCGGCCGCCATCGCATCGGTGAACCAGGCCTCCGCCCCGGGCAGCGGTATCTTGACCGGCTCGAGCAGAAGGCTTTCCATGATCGGACCGAGCGGCTCGGGGTAGGCGCTGTAGACCAGCCCCGCTCCCGAGCGCGCGGCCGCCAGAGACGCCATCGCCGCCGCGCCCGTCATGCCGGCGCTCCCCCCCAGAATCAACACGCGTCCGAAAATCCCCTTGTGGCCGCCGGCCGGGCGGGGGGGCAACAGATCGCGGGCCTCCTCGTCCGTCATCAGGTTGGTCGTGATCGCCGGGTCTTCGAGCAGGTCGCGCGGGAAGCCGATATCGGCGACGACGACCGTGCCGGTGGCGCGCACGCCCGGCCCGAGCACGAGGCCCAGCTTGGGCAGGCCGATCGTCACCGTCAGCGCGGCGCGCACGTGTTCGCCCGGTTCGCCGCCGGGGTCGCCGGCGAGGCCCGAGGGAATGTCGACGGCCAGCACGGGGATGCCGCCCGCCGCGGCCGCTTCGTTGAGGGCCCGGATCCAGCCGTCCCACGGCGCGCGCACCGGCCCCTTGAGGCCCGTGCCGAAAATCGCGTCGATGATAAGGTCGTGGCGCGCCAGGGCCTGGCGCAGCGCGTCGGGTTCGGGTTGGTCGACTCGTTCCACTTCGGGGGGCAGACGCCGCCAGGCCTCGAGCGCGTCGCCCGACAAATCCTCGGCGGGCCCCAGCAGGTAGACCGTCACGGTGATGCCGCGCCGGCGAAGATCGCGCGCGGCAACGAATCCGTCGCCGGCGTTGTTACCCTTGCCGGTGACGACCGCGACCGATTCGGGTTCGAAGCGTGCCACGGCCTCGCGGGCGACCGCCTGGCCGGCGCGTTCCATCAGTTCCCCGCCCGGCACGCCGCGCTCGCGGATAGTCACCTCGTCGATCCGCCGCATCTGTTCTTGAGTGACGACTTTCATGGTTCCGCCTTTCGCCTCGCCGCCGCTCCGAGCGCCGCGTCGTCTTCCTTTGATATTAGCGCGCCGGCCGGCACATTCCAGACGATTATGGCCGCCGGCCGGCACCGAACTCTGCACCCAATCAGCCTATTAACGGCAATATTTAACCCCGAAATGACATAGCGCGGCGGAGACGCAACAAAAAGATAGCCTCAGAGAGACGCCGAGGCGCGTAGAAAACCAGTCATCGCACAATTTTGGAAAAGCCCGTTTGGAGTTCAAGGTTCAGCTTGATATTCGAACCGCAAGGGCGCTAGGGCGCATAGGGCGCATCTCGTATCTGCTCGAGACCATGATCGTGATGTTCATAATAGGTGACGAGGAGACTGATTGGGGACAAGGAGATGAAACCAAGCGACAGGATCGTCCAATGGGCATGAAGGGCAGGGCATGTCCGGATTCCCGTGATTTTCGTCTCCATTGTCTCCCTATGTCGCCTCGTCCCCTCTTATGACCGTGGAATAGATTATCAACAGTCTTATGCGAACAAACTTGAGATACGCCCAGGCGCAAAGCGGACCCGAGGCGGCGCTTGAAGTCACGGCGGGCCGGGCGTATGGTGGGCTTTTACGCGCTCGATCTTGCCCGGGAGGAAAACCATGCGTAATCCAGCGATTCCAATGACCGCGTTGATCATGATTATAGGGTCGATAGGCTGCGCCGGTGTGCGCCAGACCGCCACGGCGCGCCCCGCAGGCCTGAAAGCGGCACTGGAGCGCGACGCCGGCGACCTGTTCGTCAAGGCCGTCGTCGGCCCGCAGGACGACGGCACGTGGATCGTGCCGACCACCCAGATTATCGATCCCGCCGGCCAAAGCCTGATTTTCGGCGGCCGCCCCGTCGGCCTGGCCCTGAGCCCCGATGGCGCGGTGCTCGCCGTCAAGAACCGCACCGACCTGGTATTCATCGACCCCCGGACGCGCGCGATCGTTCAGACGTTGGCGTTGCCCAAGGGTCAAGGGGCGAGTTTCTGCGGCATCGCCTGGGCGCCCGATGGAGCCACCGTTTGGACCACGTCGGCCGCCGGCGCCCTGTGTGGGGCGCGCCGCGGCGCCGACGGCCAATTCGCCTGGGCGGCCAAAATCGCCCTGCCCGGCCCCGACGTCAAGGGCGACTCGGCCCCCGGCGGGCTGGTCTTCGACGAAAAAGATCCAAATCTGGTCTGGGTCACCCTGAGTCGCAACAACGCGCTGGGCCTCGTCGACCTCGCCGCGGAAAAGGTATTGGTTGAAATCCCCGTCGGCATCGCTCCCTACGACGTGCGCCTTAACGGCGACCACGCCTGGGTGGCCAATTGGGGCGGCCGCCGGCCGCGCAGCGGCGATCTCACCGGCCCCTCGTCGGGCAGCGAAGTCGTCGTCGACCGGGCGGGCATCGCCGCTTCGGGCACCGTCAGCCTGGTCGACCTCGCGGCCCGGCAGGCGGTCGCCGAAGTCCAGGTCGGACTTCATCCGTGCGGCATGGCCTTCTCGCCCGACCGGCGAAACCTCTATGTCGCCGGCGCCAACAGCGACACGATTTGCGTCATCGACACGGCCTCCCGGACGGTGACGGCCACCTGGGACGCGCGGCCGATGAGCGAATTGCCCCTGGGCAGCGCGCCCAACGCCCTGGCCGTCGCCCCCGACGGCCGCCGCCTCTACGCCGCTTTGGGCGGCAACAACTGCCTGGCCGTGTTCGACACGGCGGGCGGCCGCCTGCTCGGCCTCATCCCGACGGGCTGGTACCCCGGCGCGCTGGCCCTGGCCGACGGCGGGCGGACGATTTGGATCGCCAACGTCAAGGGCGTCGGCAGCCGGCTATATGACCAGCAAAAAGAACCGCACCCGCGCGACTTCATGGGCCTCAAGGATCTGGTCGGCTACAACAGCCACGACCACATGGGCTCGGTGACGGCCGTGGCCGCGCCCGGCGAGGAGGAACTGGCCGACTATACCTATCGCGCCGCCGTCAACATGCGCCTGCCGCGCATGAACCAGGTGTTGAGCCTGCCGGCCGCCACGCCGCGCGTCGTGCCCGTGCCCGGGCGCCCCGGCGAGATCTCTCCCATCAAGCACGTCATCTACATCATCAAGGAAAACCGCACCTACGACCAGATTTTCGGCGACATGACCCAAGGCAACGGCGACCCCTCGCTTTGCCACTTCCCGCGCGAGGTGACCCCCAACCACCACGCCCTGGCCGAGCAATTCGTTCTGCTCGACAATTTTTACTGCAACGGCGTGCTGAGCGCCGACGGACACCAGTGGACCGACGAGGGCGCCGTGCCCGATTACCTCGAGAAAAGTTTCGGCGGCTTCACGCGCAGCTACCCCTACTGGGGCGACGACGCGATGGCGTTCCCCGCCTCGGGTTTCATCTGGGATCACGTGTTGCGCGCCGGCCTGACTTTCCGCGATTACGGCGAGATGGTCGAGGCGAAGATCACCCCCGCCGGAGCCACGTGGAGCGACATTTACCGCGACTTCAAGGACGGCACGCGGCGCGTCGCCATCACCGCCCGAACGCCCATCCGCGGCCTCGAGCCTTACATCCACCCGACCTTCATCGGTTTCCCGTGCAAGGTGCAGGACGTTTACCGCGCCCAGATGTTCCTCGAAGAGCTGGCCCAATTCGAGCAGCGCGGCGACATGCCCAACTTCATCATCATGCTGTTGCCCAACGACCACACCGTCGGCACGACGCCCGGCTACCCGACGCCGCGGGCCACGGTGGCCGACAACGACCTGGCCCTGGGCCGCATCGTCGACGCCGTCAGCCGCAGCCGCTTCTGGGCCGAGACGGCCATCTTCGTCGTCCAGGATGATCCCCAGAACGGCCTGGATCACGTCGACGGCCACCGCACCGTCGCCTTGTGCGTCAGTCCCTACACGCGCCGCGGCGCCGTCGTCAGCACGCACTACAACCAGTGCAGCATGCTGCGCACGATTGAACTGATCATGGGCCTGGCCCCCATCAGCCAGTTCACGATGGGCGCCAATCCCATGACCGACTGCTTTATGGACAAACCCGACCTGACCCCCTACCAGGCGCTGCCCAACATCATTCCGCTCGACGAGTTGAATCCCCCGGTGGCGGCGCTCAAGGGACAGCGCCGCGCCGATGCCCTCAAGTCACTGGCCCTGCCGCTCGAGGACGTCGACCAGGCCGACGAGGACACGCTTAACCGGATCATCTGGCATTCGGTCAAGGGCTGGAACACCCCCTATCCCGTCCTGCGCCAGGCCGTGGCGGACGAGAACGGGGAGCACGATCGGGATTAAGGCCCCCTGATTTGGTCTCTCCGTTTTCGTGATCGCAATCGTGATCGTAATCGTGATCGATTACGAGCACGATCACGAGCACGAGTATTGGCAGGGGAATCCGGATAACCGCGGCCGTTCCCCGCATGGGTGCAATGCCCCCCCTGGCGACACCCGTCAGTTCGCGGGTTGCGGATGCCGATAAAACTGACATAAGATAAAGCGTTTGCGACCGCCGGGAGAAAGCGGACACAACGCGGATGATGACGCCCGAAAATTCCCAACCGGAAATCACGATCGTCGTGACGGCCCACAACGAGGCCGAACGAATACAGGCCTGCCTGAGGGCCATCGCCGAGCAGGATTACCCGATGGAACGCGTCGAGATCCTGCTGGTTGACGACCGCAGCACCGACGACACCGTCGCGCGCGCCCAGGAGATGGGCGTGACAGGCTTGCGCGTGTTGCGCATCGATACCCCTCACGCGACCCTCACCGCCCGTCAGGCGGCCCTTGACCTGGGCATCACCCAGGCCCGCGGCGAGATTGTCCTGGTGACCGACGCCGGCGGACGCGTGCCGCGCGAGTGGATCCGTGAACTGGCCGACAGCCTGGCCTATCGCGACGGCGCCGCCACGGGCCCGGTGATCTTCGCCGGGCCGGGCCATGCGTTCAATCGCTACCAGACACTCGACGCACTCGTAAAGCTCTCGTTTTTCGAGTGGGCCGCCGGCCGCGGCTTCGCGACGGGCCTCTACGGGGCCAATCTTGCCCTGCGGCGCCAGGCCTACCTGGAGACGGGCGGTTTCCTGGCCATCGGTTTCGCCCCGGCCGAGGATTTCGCTTTGGGAGCCGCCCTGCACCGCGCCGGCTGGGACGTCCGCTACCTGACGCGGCCGGCGGTGCTCAACCCCACGTGTAAAAGCGTGTCGGAACTGGTGGCGCGCGCGCGTCGCCGCGCCCGGAGCGGCCCACCCGCGCTGACGGCCTTCAATCTGTGGCTGCCGCTCACGAACCTGCTGCTGGTCATTCTGGCCGTCTTCGGCCCGGCCGCATGGTTGGTCATCCTGACCTTGCGCTACCTGGCGGGCCTGGCGCTTGTGGCAAAGGCGGTCGTGCGTTACGGCCCCGGTCTGGCAAGTCCTTGGATTCTCGCCTACGAGCCGCTCATGACGCTGCTGGTGCCCCTCCTGACGGCCGATCTGTTTACCCGATTCTTTAATGGCGTCGGCC